>JBFMAJ010000021.1:0-14491 GCA_040755775.1 Nitrospirota bacterium | reverse complement strand
CCGGAAGCGGATCGGATGATCCCAAGGCGGCTACGGAATCCGCCTGCCCGCCAGGAGGCGGGCGCTTCCGGGTCCGGTGGCACTGGGACGACGTCCCAGGCAACACCTCAAGCAGGCGTGGCGACTAAGACGCTGCCACCTCACTCGCCGTAGGGTTGGTACTGCCCACTGGACCACCTCCTCTCTTCGGCGCTGCACCGCGCGGCGCGGGCCCAGAACCCGCGCGTCCCATCGCCGGACCGCCGTTGCCCCGCTCGATGGGTCGCCCCCGCTGATGGGAACTCGGGGAGGAGCTACTCCCCTCATTTCGGGTTAGTATAACACAGTCCCGACTCGCGCGGCTGCGCGTTCACGACGTGTTTAAGAGAAGCGAAACGACACGTCGGACCCAAGGGTGAAATCGGCGCCGGCCCCGAAGGGCCAATTGAAGTTCTCAATACCGTAGAGCTGCCAGAGCACCCGCGGCCGGATCCTGTAGTTGAACCCGACGACCGCCTCGGTCACGCCCTTGTCCAGAATCTGCGTTCCCGTGTTGTAGAAGGGGGACGTGAAATAATCCACTTGCCCCACCAGGGAAAATCGCGGCGTCCAACGAAACTCCACGGCCAGCGCCGTCGATGAAATCGGCCACAGGGTGATGTCGGTGCCGCCAAAATCGCCCGTGGGAAACACGACGCTTTGATTCAGATAGAGGCTCCAGCGGCGCCCCACGGACTTTTGCAGCGCCAGCCCGACGCCCACGTCGGGATGCTCGCTTCCGAACGCGCGGCCGAAATCGCCGGTCGGCAGCTTGAGCGCGGCGCGCACGGCCAGCGCCGGCCGCGTCCGCGTCTCCGTGAGCGCCAGCCACTTGCCGCCGAGGACGATGTCCCCGAGCCCGGATTGCCGGTCTTCGCCCGAGATGACCGTCTCCCCGTCGATCGTGATCTCGTACCCTCCGAAGGAGCCGTTTGTGAAGGTCAGGCGGTCCACGTTGAAAGAGGCGATGGCCTTTTCCACGCTGATGATGAACGGATCCAAAAATCCGCCGTTCCGGTACAGATACGGAACGTGCAAGCCGACCTCCAGCCGGTCCGTGAGGCCGTGCTTGAGCTGCAGTGAGAACCGGAAGGTTTCGAATTTCAACGTGGCGTCGACGCGCGGCGTCTTTTCCCACACGATAATGTTGCTCTCGGCGTACTCGAGCTTGACTTCATAGGCGCCCCGGGCCAGCGTCGTCGCCGCCTCGGCCGGCATCGACAGGAACAACAATTGGACGGGGTTGTAATTTCTGGTGGGAAAGGGGCCCTCTCCGGAGAACCCCTCAACCAACGGCGCCGCCGGCAACGAGGCGGGGCTCGCCAGCCAGACCGCCGAGAGAAGAAACACGACGACCCGGAACCGGTGGAGGCAACAGAGACGCACGGCAAGAGCGCTCGTTCATCCTATTGTGGGTGGTCATGGTCATCTGCGCGGTCGTGCAATTCTGTTTGCCAGACATAGGCGGGCTGCAGCAGCGGCTCATAGTCCCGGGGCAACGGGACGAAGAAACTGCCCAACTCGAACACGCCGGCGCTGACCCTGACAAACGTCATGCCGATCCCGTCGAACAATCCCCACAAGGGGCCGAGAATCGGATGCCCGTCGGCCGTCCTCGCATAGATCTGCTTGGGAATTTCCGCCCACGCCGTCGTGACATTGGCGGCCCCCCGCAAGAATTTTTGACCCATCAACTCGGGGACGGGCGGCGGTACCGGCGCGGGGAGCCCGGTGTGGGCGGACACCGGCGTCCACGCGGACAGGGCCAACAGCATGACGGCCCAGGCCATCGCGCGGGACATGACGGCGTTCTCTTGTATTCTGCGTTGAATGAGGGACATGGTCCGCAATGATGAGTTTTTCATTGAGATAACATCGACAATAGCGGCTTGACGCCATCCGCGCCATTCGGGAATCGCCTGATTTGAAGAACGGAAAATTATCTGGACTTCAACGGCAAAGTGCGGAGGCCCCCGCCTGGAGGGGCCGGCCCGTGAGACAATTGAGTCAAATTGCGCGCCGTTGACGGGGGACGCGCGGGAATGAGGCCGGGGAAGTCCGGCCTACCGTTTCGTGCCTATCGTCCGCCGCTTTTGACGGTGACCGGCAGCGCGGCGCTCCCGCCAAGCGACGACGTCACCGTCACGGCGCCGGGGTTGGCGGTTCCCCGCACCGTCAGCGTGTAATTGCCGCGCCGGTGGTTATAGGTCATGGCGCCGTACCCGTCCACGGTCAGGACGGCCGCCGGCGCATCGCTGCTCGTGGCCTGCACGGTCAATCCTCCGGTCTTCGCAGTGTAGACCGCCGACGTCACGGTCACCACGTCGATCACCGTCACGGCGGCGGATGACGGCGCCGACGCATCCCATGCATCGTGCACCACCAGCGTCGCTTGATACGATCCGGCCCGCGTGTAGGCGTGATCGGCGACGGGGCCGCTCGCGGAGGCGCCGTCCCCGAAATTCCACTGATAGGCGAGCGGATCGCCGTCAGCATCGTACGAGGCCGATCCGTCGAATGTGATCGCCGTCCCGTTCACGCCCGCGTAGGGCCCGCCGGCGGCGGCCACCGGCGGCGCATTCTGGTCCACCGTGCCGGCAATCGTCACATCATCGATGTACCAGCCCTCGTAATTGTTCAAGATGGAATCGACGGTATTGAAACTGAACCGAACTTTGATCGTCAGGCCGTCGTAGGCTCCCAGGTCGATCGCGGGCGCGGCCCAGCCGACGGTGCTCGGGTAGAGGCCGACCGACGTCCAGGTGGCGCCGCCATTGGCGGAAACTTCCACTCTGGCGGCGTCATAATAGGGAGTGCTGGATGGCGAATTTTCCGTTTGAAGAAAGTGGGCGAACGTCAATTCGGCGCCGGTCACGCCGGCCAGATCGATGGCCGGCGAGGTAAGCGAGCCGCTGTTCGTGGCGCCGGTATGATAATTCCCCGTGGATTCCTTGCCGTAGTACCAGGCGGTGACGGGGCTGTCCGACCGGCGGCTGCTCTGATGCCAAAGCGCCGGCCCGCCGGCGCCGTCGCTTCCGGCCACCGTCCAGCCGGCCGTCCCCGACTCCATGTCGTCCTGGAAAATCACGTCGATCGTGCCGGTCGTCGCCGACGCGACATTGGACAGCGCCGAAGCGTTCCCCACGTTGTCCAGCACTTTCAACGCAAAGTAGTAGAGCGTGCCCTGGGCAAGCCCCGTCACCGTGGCCGTTTCCACGCTGCCGCTGGGACCCGGCGGAGGCGCCGGCGCCGGCGTGGCCGACGCAAAGGAAGCCTCATCAATCGGCGAGAGGCTGTAGCGCACATCGTAGCCGGCCGCCTGCCCCAGCAGGCCGTCGTCGCCCACGGCCGTCCATTGCAGCGTCACCGCGCGGTGCGTCGCGCCGGCCGCCGCGAGCGTCGTTACCGCCGCCGGGGGCGTGCCGTCCTCTTCAAAAAGATTCTGCAGATTGAGCCGCTTGCCGGAGACCGTTTTTCCCGATAGCGACGGCTTGGGATCGCCCTGCGCCATCAGCGTGCTCTTGAGAGCCAGGTGGGTCAGGGCGGGATGGTGTTCCCAGAGCAGCGCGGCCGCCCCGGCGACGTGCGGGGTGGCCATCGACGTGCCGCTGATCGACAGATACCCCGTCGCCGAGCAGAGGCTGCAGGCGCCGGCCGGCACGGTGGAGAGAATGCTCACGCCGGGCGCGCCCAGATCGACGGTGACCGCCCCGTAGTTGGAGAAGGAGGCCAGCGCGTCGGTCTGCCCGGTCGCCGCCACGGCGATGATATTGGGCAGATCGTAGCCGCTGGGATAGGACGGCACGACGTCGGTGTTGGCGGCGCTGTTGCCCGCGGCGGCCACAAACAGATTCCCGTCCACGTTCGCCGCCGCGATGGCGTCATAGAGCGCCTGCGAGTAGCCGCCCCCGCCCCAACTGTTATTGGTGATCCGGAAGCCCATGTCATTCGCGTACAGGAGCGCTTGGACGGCGTCGCTGGTGGAACCCGATCCGCCGGCGCTCAGGAACTTCAGGGCCGCGATCTTGGCGGTCCAATTCACGCCCGCGACCCCGATGCCGTTATTGCCCGCCGCGCCAATCGTGCCGGCCACGTGGGTGCCGTGGCCGTGGTCGTCGAACGGATTGTTGTCCTCGTTCAAAAAATCGTAGCCGTACCGGTCATCGACGTAGCCGTTGCCGTCGTCATCGACCCCGTTGCCCGGAATCTCTCCCGGATTCGTCCAGATATTGGCCGCCAGATCGGCATGCGTGTAGGCGACGCCGGTATCGATGACGCCGACGACGAACGACGTGCCCGTGGCGGTCTCCCAGGCTTCGGGCGCATCGACGTCGGCATCCGGCGTGCCGCCCGTCTGGCCGGTGTTGTGGAGACCCCACAAGGAGGAAAAACTGGGGTCGTTCGGGACGGCGCTGATCCGGACCTCGTAGTCCGGCTCGGCGTAAGCGATCCGCGCGTCGGCGCTCAGGGCGCGAACCGTCTCGTGCAGATCGGCCCGGGCTTGGACCACGTAGAGGCGGTCGAGGCCGCGCTCGCGCCCACCCTTGCTCAACCGGGCCGGGCTTCCCCGGTGGAGCCGCCGGGCATCGGCCAGGTTATAGTGCTGGAAAAACGCTTCGTCCGGCACACCCAATTGAAATTTAATAAGAATCCGGTTATCGCTGACTGGAGGGGATTCTCGGGATCGGGACTGAGTTTCAGCGGCCGGCGCACCGGTCGCCAAGGCCATCAAGGCCACGGTATTGACCAACAATTTCAGGCGTTTCACCAGCCGCTCCCCCCCCAAAGTGGCTGTCTGGCCTGCCACTATAGCAGTCTTTCCTCAATTTCGCACTATTTTTCTTACAGGATTTCCCTGGGCATATTTCAGGTATTTACCTGATTTCCATTTTGAGGATTTCTTGCGAAGATGGCTCGGCTTTTGGCCGGGTTTACGTGGTCAAAGCCGCGCCATTCCCTTCAGCTCTCACAGAGAAAGGCTGAAACCCTATGATGCCGACAACCACTCCGGCAGAGGCCGCGAACGGTCTGAACGCCAACAAATTGCTGCAGGTGCTCCTTGCGGTGAAAAAAGGCGACTTCTCCGCCCGCCTCCCGAGCGGGTGGGACGGCATCAACGGCAAACTTGCCGACACGATCAACGACCTGATCGAAATGATGGATGAGTACACCAAGGAGGTCGTCCGGGTCAGCCGCGCCGTCGGCAAGGAGGGCAAGCTGTCCCAGCGCGCGTCGGAGCTGAGCTTCAACTGGACGGCGGCCGGCGGCTCCTGGCGCACCCGCATCGACGCGATCAACAGCCTGATCGATGATCTGGTCCGCCCCACCAACGACATGGCTCGCGTCATCGGCGCCGTGGCGAAAGGCGACCTGACGCAGACCGTCGCCCTGGAAGTGGAAGGGCGGCCGCTCAGGGGCGAATTTTTGCGGACGGCGAAAACCGTGAACGCCATGGTCAAACAGCTCGACGCCTTCGCCGCGGAAGTGACCCGCGTGGCGCGCGAAGTGGGCACCGAGGGCAAGCTGGGCGGCCAGGCCGTGGTGCCCGGCGTGGCCGGCACCTGGAAGGACCTCACCGACAGCGTCAATGTGATGGCCGGCAACCTCACGGCCCAAGTGCGCAACATCGCCGACGTCACCATCGCCGTGGCCAACGGCGATCTATCCAAAAAGATCACCGCCGACGTGCGCGGCGAGATCCTGCAACTGAAAGAGGCGATCAACACGATGGTGGACCAGTTGCGCAGCTTCGCCGCGGAAGTGACCCGCGTGGCGCGCGAGGTGGGCACGGAGGGCAAGCTGGGCGGCCAGGCCGTGGTGGCCGGCGTGGCCGGCACCTGGAAGGATCTGACCGACAGCGTCAATGCCATGGCCGGCAACCTCACGGCGCAGGTCCGGAACATCGCCGACGTCACCATCGCCGTGGCCAGCGGGGATCTCTCCAAGAAAATCACCGTCGACGTGAAGGGCGAGATTCTCCAGCTCAAGGACACGATCAACACGATGGTGGACCAGTTGCGCAGCTTCGCCGCGGAAGTGACCCGCGTGGCGCGCGAGGTGGGCACCGAGGGCAAGCTGGGCGGCCAGGCCGTAGTGCCCGGCGTGGCCGGCACCTGGAAGGACCTCACCGACAGCGTCAATGTGATGGCCGGCAACCTCACGGCCCAAGTGCGCAACATCGCCGACGTCACCATCGCCGTGGCCAACGGCGATCTATCCAAAAAGATCACGGCCGACGTGCGCGGCGAGATCCTGCAACTGAAAGAGGCCGTCAACACGATGGTGGACCAGTTGCGCAGCTTCGCCGCGGAAGTGACCCGCGTGGCGCGCGAGGTGGGCACGGAGGGCAAACTGGGGGGCCAAGCGCAGGTGCGCGACGTCAGCGGTGTCTGGAAAGATTTGACCGACAGCGTCAACGTGATGGCGGCCAACCTGACGGCCCAAGTGCGCAACATCGCCGAGGTCACGATCGCCGTGGCCAGCGGGGATCTCTCCAAGAAAATCACCGCGGACGTCCAAGGTGAAATGTTGCAGCTCAAGGATACGATCAACACGATGGTGGACCAGTTGCGCAGCTTCGCGTCGGAAGTGACCCGCGTGGCCCGCGAGGTGGGCACGGAGGGCAAGCTGGGCGGCCAGGCCGCCGTGCCCGGCGTGGCCGGCACCTGGAAGGACCTCACCGACAGCGTCAACGTCATGGCCGGCAACCTGACGGCGCAGGTGCGCAACATCGCCGAAGTAACGATCGCCGTAGCCAGCGGTGATCTGTCCAAAAAGATCACGGCCGACGTCCGGGGCGAGATTTTGCAGCTCAAGGATACGATCAACACCATGGTGGATCAATTGAACGCCTTCGCGGCGGAGGTCACGCGCGTGGCGCGCGAGGTGGGCACCGAGGGCAAGCTGGGCGGCCAGGCCGTGGTGCCCGGCGTGGCCGGCACCTGGAAGGACCTGACCGACAGCGTCAACTATATGGCCGGGAACCTGACGGCCCAAGTGCGCAACATCGCCGACGTCACCATCGCCGTGGCCAGCGGCGACCTGTCCAAAAAAATCACGGTGGATGTGAAGGGCGAAATTCTCCAGCTCAAGGACACGATCAACACGATGGTCGATCAGTTGCGCAGCTTCGCCGCGGAGGTCACCCGCGTGGCGCGCGAGGTGGGCACCGAGGGCAAGCTGGGCGGTCAGGCGGCCGTGCCGGGCGTGGCCGGCACCTGGAAGGATCTGACCGACAACGTCAACGTCATGGCGGCCAATCTCACCGCCCAGGTGCGGGGCATCGTCAAGGTGGTGACGGCCGTCGCGAACGGCAGCCTCAAAGAGCGGTTGACCGTGGAGACCAAGGGCGAGGTCGCGGCGCTGGCCGAAACGATCAACAACATGACCGACACGCTGGCGATCTTCGCCCAGCAGGTGACGACCGTGGCCCGCGAAGTGGGCGTGGACGGCCGGCTGGGCGGCCAGGCCGTGGTGCCCGGCGTGGCCGGCATCTGGAAGGACCTCACCGACAACGTCAACCTGCTGGCGGCGAATCTCACCACGCAGGTGCGCGCCATCGCCGACGTGGCGACCGCGGTCACCAAAGGCGACCTCACCCGCTCCATCCAGGTGGAAGCGCTCGGCGAAGTGGCGCGGCTCAAGGACAACATCAACGCCATGATCCAAAACCTGCGGGCCACGACCGAGCAGAACATGGAGCAGGACTGGTTGAAAACCAATCTCGCCAAGTTCACCCAGATGATGCAGGGGCAGCGCGACCTGGCCACCGTGGGCCAGATGCTGCTCTCCGAATTGTCGCCGCTGGTCAACGCGCAATACGGCGCGATGTACCAGATGCACGCCGGGGACGACGCCCCCCGCCTGGTCGCCCTGGCCGGCTATGCGCGGGGCGAGAGCCGGGACGTCCGGGCGGAGCTGCCGCTGGGCGTCGGCCTGGTGGGCCAGTGCGCGATGGAAAAGCGGCGCATCCTGCTGGAGAACATCCCGCCCGACTACATCCGGATCGGCTCCGGACTGGGCGACGCCTCGCCGCGCAACCTCATCGTGCTGCCGGTGCTCTTCGAGGGGCAGACCAAGGCCGTGATCGAACTGGCCTCCTTCGAGAAATTCACCTCCACCCACCTGACGTTTCTCGCCCAACTGACCGAAAGCATCGGCATCGTGCTGAACACGATCGAGGCCACGATGCGCACCGAAGGGCTGCTGCAACAGTCCCAGAAGCTGGCGACCGAGCTGCAGGCGCAGCAGACGGAGCTGCAGCAAACGAACGAAGAGCTGGAGAACAAGGCTAAGCAGCTCGCCGAGCAAAACGCCGAAGTGGAACGGAAAAACCGGGAGATCGAGCAGGCGCGCCACGCGCTGGAGGAAAAGGCCGCGGAGCTGGCGCTGGCGTCCAAATACAAATCGGAATTCCTGGCCAATATGTCGCATGAGCTGCGCACGCCGCTCAACAGCGTGCTGATCCTGGCCCAGCAGCTCGGCGAAAATCCCGAGGGCAATTTGAGCCCCAAACAGGTGGATTTCGCGAAAAACATCCACGCCGCCGGGGCCGACCTCCTCAACCTGATCAGCGACATCCTCGATCTGTCCAAGATCGAATCGGGCACCGTCACCATCGAGCCGGAGGAGGTGCCCTTCGCCAAGATCCGGGACGCGGTGGAACGCAGCTTCCGCCACGTGGCGGAGACCAAAAACCTCGCGTTCCAGATCGACATGGACTCGCAGTTGCCCCGGAGCCTGAATACCGACCTGAAGCGGCTGCAGCAGGTGCTGAAAAACCTGCTCTCCAACGCCTTCAAGTTCACGCCGCACGGGGTGGTGAAGTTCCGCATGCGCCGGGCGCAGGCCGGCTGGAGCCTGGAGCACGCCGCGCTGAACGGCGCCCCCGGCGTGATCGCCTTCGAGGTCAGCGACACGGGCATCGGCATTCCGCCGGACAAGCAGAAGATCATCTTCGAGGCCTTCCATCAGGCCGACGCCGGCACCAGCCGCCGGTTCGGCGGCACCGGCCTGGGATTGGCGATCAGCCGGGAGCTGGCCGCGCTGCTGGGCGGCGAAATCCGCCTCGTGAGCGTCCCCAACGAGGGCAGCACCTTCACGCTCTATCTGCCCGAAATCTATCTGGGATCGACCACGATCAATTTCGGGAAATCCGCGACGGCCAGCCCGGCGCCGTTGATCGTGCAGCGGGCCGCCCAGCCGGAGCAGATCCCCGACGATCGCGATCTGCTGACGCCGGACGATCAGGTCGTGCTGATCGTCGAAGACGACCCCCATTACAGCCGCCTGCTCCTCGATCTGGCGCGGCAGCGGGGGTTCAAGGGCGTCGTCACCGCGCAGGGCAGCCTGGTCCGCTCGCTGGCGCGCGAGCACAACGTCGTGGCAATCACGCTGGATATCTTCCTGCCCGACATGCTGGGCTGGACGGTGCTCAGCCATCTGAAGCAGGATCCGCTCACCCGGCACATTCCGGTGCAGATCATCACGGTGGAGGAGGAGCGGATGCAGGGGCTGGGCCACGGCGCCTTTTCCTATCTCATCAAGCCCGGCACCACCGACGACCTGGAGCGGGCGTTCGACCGGCTGCTGGACTACGCGCAGCCGCGGCGGCGCCATTTGCTGGTGGTGGAGGACAACGAGATTGAGCGCGGCGGCATCGTCGAGCTGCTGACCCATCGGGACGTCGAGATCACGACCGCCGCCACCGGCGCCGAGGCGTGGGAAGCGCTGTGCCTGAAGCGGTTCGATGGCCTGGTGCTCGATCTGCGGCTGCCCGACGTCTCCGGCTTCGAGCTGCTGGAGCGGATCCGGCAGCAGTCGGATCTGCGCGACCTGCCGGTCGTCGTCTTCACGGGCAAGGATCTGACCGTGGAGGATGAGCTCCGGCTGCTGCGGATGGCCGAGACCATCATCCTCAAGGGCGTGCAGTCGACCGAACGGCTGCTGGACGAAGTGCTGCTCTTCCTCCATCTCGACACGGCCGAGCTGCCCCCCGCCAAGTTGCGCATGCTGGAGCGGCTGCGCCAGAGCGATGAAGCGCTGGCGGGCAAAAAAGTGCTCGTCGTGGACGACGACATCCGCAACATCTTCGCCCTGACCAGCCTGCTGGAGCAGCACGGCATGCGGGTGGTCAGCGCGGAGACCGGCCGCCAGGCCATCGCCCTGCTCGAAGAGGATCCCGAGCTGGACGTGGTGCTGATGGACATCATGATGCCGGAGATGGACGGCTATGAGACCATGCGGGTCATCCGCCAGAATCCCAAGAGCCGCCTGTTGCCCATCGTTGCGCTGACGGCCAAGGCGATGAAAGGCGACCGGGAAAAGTGCCTCGAGGCCGGCGCCTCCGATTATATCGCCAAACCGGTCAATACCGAGGAGCTGCTGACGCTGCTGCGCATCTGGCTCTTCGGCAAGCAGCGGGCGGCCCGGCGATGAGGTCCGCCGACATCGACCTCTCCCCACCCCTGGCGGACGGTCCGCCGGCCCGCATGCCGGCGGCGGCCGCCGAATCGACGGCGAACATCCTGCTGATCGACGACGACGCGAAATCGCTCCTGGCCATGGAGGCGCTGTTGGCCGGCCCGGGGCGGGCCATTTTCAAGGCTGAATCTGGGGCGGAGGCGCTGCGGTGCCTGCTGCAACGGGATTTCGCCCTGATTTTGCTCGACGTGCGGCTGCCGGTGATGGACGGGTTTGAGACGGCGGCGCTGATCCGCCAGCGGGAGCGCTCCCGGTACACGCCCATCATTTTCCTGTCCGCCGTCGATACGCTAGAATCGGACGTGCTGAAGGGCGCCTCCAGCGGCGCCGTCGATTACCTGTTCAAGCCCGTCATTCCCGAAGTGCTCAAATCGAAGGTCGCGGTTTTCGTCGATCTCTTTCATCTGAACGAGCGCGTGAAGCGACAGGCCATCGAGCAGAGTCAGGAGGCGCTGCGGCGGGCGGAAGAGCATCTGCGCGCGGTCGTCACCAACGCGCCGCTTATTTTGTTTGCCCTGAACGGCGAAGGCCACTTCACGCTCCTGGAAGGCAGTGGATTGCAAGGGCTGCAAGGGCTGCAAGGGCTGCAAGGGCTGCAAGGGCTGCAAGGGCTGCAGCAAAATTCGGGCCAAAACACCGTACACTTTTCCACCATCTTTTCCACCTTTCCCCACGTGCTGACCGGCATCGAGCGGGCCTTGAATGGCGACGCCTCCAGCAACAGCGGGGAGATCGGCGGGCGCTGGTTCGAGATCAACTACACGCCGTTTCGGAATCAGACGGGCCTCGTCGTCGGCGTCATCGGCGTCGCGGTCGACATTACCGAGCAAAAGCGGGCCGAAGAAGAGATCTTCCGGGCCAACAAGATGGAATCGGTCGGCCTGCTCGCCGGCGGGATCGCGCACGACTTCAACAATATTTTGACCGCGATCACCGGCAACCTGGCCCTGGCCAAGATTTACCTGGACGCGGACCACCGCGCGTTCAAGCGGGTGGAGGAATCCCAGAAGGCCGCGCTGCGCGCGCAGACCCTGACCCAGCAGTTGCTGACGTTTTCACACGGAGGGCTGCCGCTGAAAAAGACGCTGCGGCTGGGACCGCTGCTGGGCGATTGGGCCGACTTTCCCCTGCAAGGCTCCACGGTCCAATGCCAATGCTCGATCCCTGATGACTTATGGCCGGTCGAAGCCGATGAAGGGCAGCTCAATCAGGTGATCAACAATCTGATACTCAACGCGCAGCAGGCCATGCCCGACGGAGGCCTGATCCGGATCCACGCCGCGAACGTAGCGATCGGAGCCAAGGAGGGCCTGCCGCTGCCCCCCGGCCGCCACATCGTCATCCGCATCCAGGATCACGGCACTGGCATCCCGCCCGACCACATGGCCAAAATTTTCGACCCCTTTTTCACCACCAAGCCGACCGGCAGCGGGCTGGGGCTGACGACCGCCTACTGGATCATCAAGCGGCACCAGGGCCATTTGGCCGTCGAATCGGCGCCGCGGGCCGGCACCACCGTCTCGATCTATCTGCCGCGGGCCGAGGGCGAGGCCCCGGCGGCGGGTCCGGCGGCGGAGGGTTTGACCACCGGCTCCGGGCGGATCCTCTTCATGGATGACGACGAGCCGATCCGGGCCTTCGCGTATGAAATGCTGCCCCAGTTGGGCTACGAGGTGGTGTGCGCGCAAGACGGCCGGGAAGCCGTCGAGCTCTTCAGGAAAGCCCGCGAAGCGCGTCAGCCGTTTGACGCGGCGATTCTCGATCTGACGGTGCGCGCCGGGATGGGCGGCAAGGAAACGATGGCGCGGCTGCGTGAGATCGATTCGGCGATTCCGGCCATCGTCTCCAGCGGCTACTCGAACGACCCCGTGCTGGCCGACTTTGCCCGCTACGGCTTTTCCGGCCGGGTCACCAAACCCTACACCGCCGAAGAGCTCAGCCGCATTTTGGCCGGCGTGCTCGGCCATCGTCGCGGAGCCTGAACATGAGCGCCGCCATTCGACGGCTCGCCGGCCCCCTCGTGCTGGCCATCGGCGCGGCGGTCCTTGCGGGCTGGCTCCTGGACCCGCCCGTCCTGATCAGCGTCCTCCCGGATCATGAGGGGATGGCGCCCAACACGGCGTTCGGGTTGATGGCGATCGGCGCGGCGCTCTGGATGCTGAACAAAGCTCCCCTCCCGGCGTTGACGCGGCGGGCCATCGCGTCCGCCGCGCTGATGGTCGCCGCGCTCGGGTTGCTCACGCTTCTCGAATATCTGTTCCATCTGAATCTGGGCATCGACCAGATGTTTCTCGAGGTGTCCACGGATGAGCGCCGCCTCTACCCCGGCCGGGTCGCGCCCTACACGGCGCTGTCGTTCATGCTGCTCGCCGGGGCGCTGTGGCGGGCGCGTGACAACACCGAGCGCGGCGACCGGTGGGCCCAAGGCCTCTCGCTTGGCACGCTCGCCATCGTGCTCATGGAGCTGTCGGATGATCTGTACGGGGCCCGGCTGCTCTACGGCACCCCGCGGGGCATGGAGATGTCCCTCTCCACCGCCGTGGCGTTGATCATCGCGGCCTGCGGGATTCTGGCGCTGCGCCCCCACCGGGGCCTGATGGCCGTCCTGACCGATCCGGGGCCGGGCGGCGTGCTCGCGCGCCGCCTGATTCCCGCCACGATTCTGCTCGTGCCCGCAATCGGCTGGGCGCGGCTCGAGGGCGAGCTGGCGGGGTGGTACAACACCGCCTTCGGCGTGGCGTTGACGGTCGCCCTGACCGCCTCGGTCATCACCGCCCTGGTTTGGCGCCTGGCCGACTCGCTGACGCGCTCGGACCGCCTTCGCCGCCGCGCGGAGAAGATTCTCCACGACTCCGTCGCCCTGCTCGAGAGCCGCGTGGCGGAGCGCACCCGGGAAGCCCAAGACGTGACCGAGTCGCTGCGGATCAAAAATCAAGAGCTCCAGACGATTCTCGACATCGCCCCGGTGCAAATCTGGTTTGGCGACGCGGACTGCGGAAAATTCACGGGCAACTCCAGAGCCTATGAGGAGCACGGCCTCGAGCCTGGAATCAACGCCTCCTTCGATGCGCCGGTGCTCGAGTTGCCCAGCGGGCTCCGGATTGAGGTCGATGGCCGCGCGCTCACGCCCGGGGAGATGCCGATGCAGATCGCCGCGCGGACCGGCAAGCCGGTCCACGGGTTCGAGCACGATGTCCTTCACCCGGATGGGAAACGCCGGACGATGCTGGCGAACGTCTCGCCGGTGCTCAATCCGGACGGCACCGTGCGAAGCGTGATCGGCGTCTACATCGACATCACGGAGCGCAAACGGGCGGAGGAGGAATTACTCAAATCCAGCAAGCTGGAATCGATCGGCCTGCTCGCGGGCGGCATCGCCCATGACTTCAATAATATTCTGACCGCGATCATCGGCAATCTCTCCCTGGCCGAGATCACCCTCGATCCCAGCCAGAAGGCCTTCGGACGGATCGAGGAGTCGAAAAAGGCCGTGCTGCGCGCGCAATCGCTCACCCATCAGTTGCTCACCTTTTCCCGCGGCGGGCAGCCGGTCCGCGAGCCGGCCGCCCTCGGCCAGCTTCTGAAGGACTCGGCGCTGTTCGCCCTTCAGGGCTCCAATGTCCGGTGCGAGTGCGCCGTTCCCGACGGGCTCTGGCCGGTCGAGGCGGACCAGGGCCAGATCAATCAGGCGGTCCACAATCTCATCCTCAACGCCCAGCAGGCGATGCCGGACGGGGGCACGATCCGGATTCAAGCCTTCAATCTGGCGGTCCGCCCCGACGACCGCCTGCCGCTGGCTCCCGGCGACTACGTCGGCATCCGGGTGAAGGACCATGGGGCGGGCATCCCGCCGGAGGATCTGGCAAAAATTTTCGATCCGTTTTTCACCACCAAGCCGACGGGCAGCGGACTGGGGCTGACCACCGTCTACTGGATCGTCAAACGGCACCGGGGCTACGTCTTCGCGGCCTCGACGCCGGGGGCGGGCACC
>JBFMAJ010000020.1:0-14913 GCA_040755775.1 Nitrospirota bacterium | reverse complement strand
ACGGACCACGCACCAGGCCGGCCGATAGTCCTGCGACGCCTCGTCCCACTCCGGATACCGGACCAGCGCCGTTTGGGCCGCGGTGCCCTCCGAGCCGGCAGACTCCGCGGCGAAAGCGGCGGCGTGCTGAGCCGTCTGTCCCGACGCCGCGGCCGCGTCGCCGGTTGCTGGCGACAGGGAGCCGTGACCCGGCCTGCCTTCAGATGACGGCGCTCCGGCCGCCGAAGAAGACTCGGTCCGTTGGATCGACGTCGCGTCATCGAGACCGGCCGGGGAATCGGCCGGCTCGTTGTCTTGCCGGCCGCGATAACGGGGCATGGCCAATGGTTCATACCGGTCGCGAATGGCCGCCTGAATGGGATCGCCCGCGACACCCAATGGGTTGGTCCCCGCATCGACCGTCGCGGAAGGGCGCTGCGCCAACCGATCCATCCCGCCGGTGAATCGCTCGACCAGAAGGGCATAGGCGTCGCAGGCCGCCCGCAGAGCATCGGCCGCCGTCGCGCCCGGCTGCTGGGCGCGCAGCAGCAGGCGGCAGAGTTCATCGATGAGCGGTTGCTGGGCCGCGGGAATTGGCTCGGCGGTTCGGCCCGCCATCGACAATTGCAACAGCCGTTCCATCACCTGCTCGATCAATGACGGCGCGTCCATCGCGGCAATGGTTTCGGCGGTCGGCTCGGCCGCCTGCATCGACGGCCGCCGCGAGAGCGTATAGGCGACCACCAGGTCCAAATCCCGCCGCAGGCCCGGATAGGTCGATCGCAACCGGGCGTCGATCCGCCCCCCTTCGGCGATCGCCCACAGATCCCTCGCCAGGAGCGGAAAGGCTAATCGCGCGAAGAATTCATCCGGCGTCGCCGGCGCCGGCTCCCGTTCGGCGAGCGTTGTCCGGGCCACGGCGGCGAGCGCATCGGCGTCGACCTGAAAGGCGGCAAATTCCATCTGCGCGGCCTGATAGGCCGTCATGATCCGGTAATAGCGAAAGTTCTCTTCGGCGGAGCCGAAATCGCTGACAAAGGGCGGAAGAAAAATGATGCGGCCCCGCCGGACCGGCAGCGCGTCAGGCAATGCGTCAGCGGGACTGTCCGGAAGGGGTTCGGCCGTCGGCTTGATCTGCACCGACTGCCCGCTCAAGCCTTCGGCAAAGAGCGTCAGGGTGCGGGCCACGCCGCGCAGGGACAGGCCGCCGGCCGCGTGGTCCAACCGCTGCTCCGACGCGGAGGATTCCAATCGAAAATAGGCGAGGCCGGTGTCGGGGGATCGGGCGAGCAGCGCTTGCCCATACCGGATCCATTCCGCCAGACGATGGCGCCAGCCTTCCGGTTCCGCCGCCAAGCCGATCCGGTCACCGGCCGAGCCGTCCAATTGCGGCGCCCGGAGGAAAAAGCGGCGGATGAGATCGCGGCCTCGTTCCAGCAAGGCGGCGGCCGCCTCGGGCGATTGCGCGGACAGCGCCGACGCCTGCTCCAGGAGCCACAACCGTTGATCCGCCGAGGGAATCGCCTGCAACCACTGGGGCGCCTGTCTGAGCAGCCCCACGCGGCGCTCGGGCGGCTCGTCGGTCAGGCGCCGGACCAACTGCAGCAGCCGCGCCCGCGCCTCCGACGGGGTGAGCGCAGCCAGCCACTCCGGGCTGAGCCGGAAAAATTCCAGCGCCGGCAAATAATCCGGTTTGCCCAGGCGATTCGGCTGCACCAGCGTGCCGCCCAATTGGGCCCATTCGGCCAGCAGGGCGGGCGGGACGTGCATCAAGAGCTGGGGGCTCCGCTGAAAGTATTCGGAGGCCAGCACACGGTCCTGCCCGGCCAGTTGCTCGCCGGCCATCGTCCACCGTCGCAGCAGGTCAAGCCGATGGGCATGGCCCTGATCGAAGTCCTCGTCGGGCAGCAGCCGAATCACCGCCGGCGCCTGCCGCACCACTTCCAAGGCCAGGCCCGGCTCCCATTCCGAAAACCGGTTGGCGCAGTTGAGAATGGCCCGGCGCACGGGGGCCGGCGTCACTTCGGCCAGCATCGCCGGGCTCTCTCGAAAATAGCGCACGGCGGCCACGGCCGATTTCGACGCGATATTCACGCCGACGCCCACCCACGGGCCCCATTCCTCCGCCTCCAGCCGGCCGGCCAGCAACGGCGCCTGCCGGAGATATTCCGCCGTCGCTTTTGCCGATCGCTCGGCGACCAGCAGTCCTAAACCCAGGATGGCGGCCCGGGCCGCATCGCCGGCGGAATGGAGTCGGCCGATCAACTCTTCCAGTTCGCCGGGATCGAGCTGATCGGCGAGCGCGGCGGCGAGCGCCTGGATCCGCTGCCGCTCAAGAGACGGTGCGTCGTCGTTCATGGGAGGCGTGTGCTCACGATGAGAAGAACAAGGCCGCGCCGCGCCGGGCTAAAAGAGGGCGCTCGCGATTTCGCGCAGGCTTCGCTGAATTTCAGGATCGTCCGTCAATGACGTCACCATGGCCGCCTCGCAGGCGCTTTTGGGCTCCACCCCTTGCCGGATCAGCGTGGCCGCATAGACCAGCAGGCGGGTGCTTACGCCCTCTTCCAATCCATGGTGCTTGAGATGCCTGATTTTTTCGCCGATCTTGACCAGGGTGGCCGCCGTCTCGGCCGGCACGCCGCTTTCATGCTGAATGATGCGGGTCTCGATCTCACGTGGTGGATAATCGAATTCGATCGCGATGAACCGCTGCTTGGTGCTTGGCTTCAATTCTTTCATGACGCTCTGATAGCCGGGATTGTACGAGACGACCAGCATGAACTCCTTGCCGGCTTCCACCAGCTCCGATTTCTTCTCAATGGGCAGGATGCGGCGGGTATCGGTCAACGGGTGGATGACCACCGTGGTGTCTTTCCTGGCTTCGACGACCTCGTCCAGATAGCAGATCGCGCCGTGCCGGACCGCCAGGGTGACCGGCCCGTCCACCCACACCGTCTCGTCTCCTTTCAGCAAGTACCGGCCGACCAGATCGGAGGCGGTGATATCCTCATGGCAGGCCACCGTGATGAGGGGACGCTTCAAGCGAAACGCCATCTGCTGCACAAACCGGCTTTTGCCGCACCCGGTCGGCCCCTTGAGCATGACCGGCAGCTGATTGGCATAGGCGGCCTCAAAGAGGCCGATTTCATCCCGCACCGGAGCGTAGTAGGGTTCCCGCTGCACCAGATACTGGGCGATGTCCGCGTCCTGGGTCTTCATGAACCGGCTTATTCTACACAATTGCGGCTCGACGAGTAAATTCGTTATAATTTTGTGCTTCATGGACAATCCGCCCATCTCTCAACGTGAATCGTCCGCCGAGCCGCAGCCCGGCTGGTGGGGCCGGCAAACGTTGCTCACGCGGCTGTTGATCATCAGCGTGACGCTGCTCTTCCTTTCCGGCTATCTGGTCGTCAGGGATCTGAACCGGGCCGCGCCGGACTTCGACGGGGCCACGCAGTGGATTAATTCGAAGCCGTTGCGAGCGGAGGATTTGCAGGGAAAGATCATCCTGGTCGATTTTTGGACACTAAGCTGCATCAATTGCATTCGGACGTTCCCCTATTTGAAAGCCTGGGATGAGAAATACCGGGATCAGGGGCTGGTGATCATCGGCGTCCATACCCCGGAATTCGCCTTCGAGCAGACTGCGGAACGGGTGGAGGAGGCGGTGGCCCGGTTTGGGCTGACGTACCCCATCGCCGTGGACAATAACCGCGCCATCTGGGACGGATTTGCCAATCACTGGTGGCCTCATAAGTATCTGCTCGACAGCCAGCGCCGAATCCGCAATGAGTGGATCGGCGAAGGCGCCTATGACGACGTCGAGCGGGCGATCCAACGCCTGCTGGCGGAGGAGCGCGGCCGACCCATCACCCGCGACTACGTCAAGGTCTCGGCCGAACCGATGGATCCCCGGCTCATCCGCACGCCGGAAATCTACTTCGGGTACAGCTTTGTCTCGGACTTCGGCACGTTCAACCTCGGCAACCAGATGGTCGGACAACTCCGCGAGCAGGCCATCGATTATACCCTGCCCGATGAGGCGCAGATGGCGGACAATCTCTTCTATTTGGGCGGCACCTGGAAGCTGCAGGATGAAAAAACGGAGTTGATGGAGTCGGAAGAGGCCCACATTGTGCTGTCCTATGAGGCCAAGGCGGTCAATATGGTGGCCGACCGGACGGGCGCGACGGCCATCGTCTCGGTCACCAGGAACGGCCGCCCGTTGGATCCGGCCATTGCGGGAGCCGACGTGCGGTTCGACTCCAGCGGCCGCAGCTACGTCGAGGTCGATCGGGGCCGAATGTACCGGCTGATCGATGATCCCGCCGGCTACGGACGCCACCGGATCCGCCTGGAAACCCGGACCAAAGGGTTTTCCATCTACACGATCACATTCGGCTAATCACATGGCGCACGCACCCATGACCGCGGCACGGTCGACGCCACCTTGGCGGATCACCGCCGCTCTGCTCGCCATCGGATGGTGCGGAGCCTGGCTTCTGGCCCCGGCGCCGCACGCCGAGGCCATGGAATTGTTCGAGACCAGCCAGGATCGCGCCGCACAGGCCGATCTTCGGCGGTTGGCGGAGGCCGAGCATCGGCATTGGACCGATCATGGCGCCTACGCGGTGTCCTTTGCCGACCTGGGGCCGGAGCCGTTCGAGCCGGCCAAGGACGTCTATGTCCAAGTGGAAGTGGCCGACGACAAAAACTTCCGCGCCATCGCCATGCCGAGAAATTCGACGACGGCCCGCGTCTTCGCGCTGGTGGGAACGGAGGGCCGGCAGCGGATCATCGAGTTGGATGATGAAGAAGTTTCCGCCTATGTGCTGGGCGCGCTCAAACCGATCAAGCGGGATCAAGCGTTGAAATCCACGCTCGCCGCTTTCTTCACCCTCGGCTGGCTGGGGTTGGTCGTGTACGGCGTCATCATGCACGGCCGCGGAGGCCGATGGAGCGCCACGCTTCCCTACTTTTTCGGCCTCGTCCCGTTGTACGTCACGTTGATTCTCTCCACCTATGTCGACGAGCACACGTACATCGGGCCGCTGGTGATCGGCATGGCCGGCGCGGGGGCGCTGGCGGGGCTCCTGAGCGTGTTCTTCGGCGTGCGAACGCTGTGGCGATTGCTCACGCAGGACGAAGGGTATCAACTGCGGCGGTTGGCCCTGGTCGGCGTCATGTTCGCCATTTTGGGCATGATCAGCCCGTTCTATACGTTTTATCCCTATCTCCCGTGGATCGGAGACTTGACGACCCGTCCGGCGGCCCACCGCATTTTGCCGCCCTGACGGCTCTGTTTCGCGCCATGCTCTCTTCCAGCCAGGCGACAGCCCGCCGACGCCTCGTCGGCGGCCTCCTGATTCTTGCAGGGCTGCTTTTGCTGGCCTCGTGGGGAATTCGAGCCTACATTTTGCGGCTCACGGCGCCCGGCGATCCGTGGCTGTGGGTCCACGCCGCGATCACGCTGGTGTCGCTGGCCGCGGCCGTCTGGCTCCTTCATCTTGGATACCGCACGTTGACCCGCAGGATAGGAGCCGCCGATGGTCGCTGGCTGGCCGCGGCCGGCCTGTGGATCCTCGCCATCGGCCTGAACCGGCTGGTTCTCGTGTTGACGAAGCCCGATCCCAATCCCCGGGCCCACCTGCACCTCTCCGTTCTGTTCATCGTCATCGGCGGAGCGCTGCTGGGCATGGCCTGGCTCTGGAAGCGGCTGCTCCCGGCATGAGGCAGGACTTTTCATCTCCTTCGTCCGGTCAGCCGGCCGCGCCGGGGGTGGAGAAGTGGGTCTGGAAGCTCTTCACCGGCGAAGCCTATCCCTACATTCGCCGCACGCTGCAACAGCAGAAAGGCGGGCCCCCGACCCCCGATGACATCGAACGCAAATTTTTCGAAATCTACACACAGTCGCTCGTCAAGATCATGGTCATGGAGCTGGTGGGGATCGGCCTGGAATTTCAGGATCTGGCCGAGCACCGGCACGGGAGTGACGATTTTATCGGCCTGATGGCCGATCCCATCGGCTATCTTGGCCGATCGCACGGCGGAGGAAAATTCAAACTCAGCTTTTATTACGGCGAGCAGTTCGTCGCCACGCAGAATTTCAAGGTTGCCGGACGGCCTCAATGGAATATGCGCAAGTGTCTGACCTCGCTGCTGGACGCCATGAAACACAAAGATCAGGATGCGCCGGCGCCGGCCACATCATTCGATCAGTTATTGGATCGCCTCTGCGCCCGGTACGCCATTCCGGCGGATGCGGCAAGAACCGATAAGACCTCGCTGTTGAACTGGATCCGGCTGACGGCGGGGAATCAGTATGAAGATTATTTCGCCCTGCTGCTGAATCTGGCCGACTACCGTCCGGTCAGTGACTGGCTGCTGCTCGAGCTGGCCTCTTTGCACCGCGCGGCTCAGCCGGCCGGTTGACCGATTGATCGCCAGGATTGCGGTTATGACGCGGCGTCCCGCGTCTCCGGCGGCTCGGCGCCGGCCGGCTGTTCGAAGGGAGTGGACAGGGTCTGCACGTAGCTGACCACGTACCAGGCATCTTCCTCGGTGATGATCTGGGGCGCATAGGCGAACATCGAGGTGCCGGGGCTGCCGTGCCTGACGACCCAAAAGAGCTCGCCGTCGGTCCTGAGCCCATGAAATTTTGGATCCGTGAAGTTTCTCGGCGGCGGGAATAGCCCCACCCCCGCCTGCCCGTCGCCTTTGCCTTCCACGCCATGGCAGGTATAGCAGGCACCCGTGCTGGTAAAAATTTTCTTCCCTCTGGCCAGATTGTCCGGCGTCGGCGCCACCGGATTCTTCAACGATTTGGCCATCGATAAAAATTCCATCGGCACGCGAGGCACCGTGACATCGAGGGCTTGCTGGGCCGATCGGCTCGGACTATTGGTGCTTCTGACGGTCGTTGACGTCAGCAGGATCGTCACCCCGTAGAAGATGAGCAACACCGTTCCCAACGCGATAATCGTTTGTTTCATCGACCGTCCAACGTAAAAAAGGGCCGCATTGGCGTGTCAGCCAAAGCGGCCCTTTCATGCTGATATCGTCCGATACGCTGCGACTATTTTTTCTTCCCGCCGGCTCCGCCGCCATTGCCGTTCTGCATGCTCTTGGCCTTGCGGATCACCCACCACTGAATGCCGACCATCGCAATCGCGACAATCGGGGGATAGATGAACGCGGTCGTCGGCACCGGCGGCTGCAGGATCAAATAGTACCAGGCGGACAGCGCCATCCGGGCGCCCGCTTCGCCATTATCGCCGTCCCACGCCTGGAACGCGATGGGAATATATTTCCCCTGCTCGAATTGAACGTCGCCTTCCTTGTCTTCGGTCTTCAGCGGGCGCTTGATGATCACCCGCCAGACGCCCTCGTTGAATTGGGCGCCTTCCGCCTTGAGCAGACTGTCGCTTCTCGGCTTGACATCATCCACGCCCTTGCCGGTGTAGGCAATGGGCTTCGCCCCGTTCTCCCATTTCCACAAATCCACGGCCTTTACTGGATCCCCATGGATGAAGAACGGCCGCTCCGGCGGCGTCAGCGATTGCCACTTCGCCGGGAACTGGATCGCCACGGCGTCATTATAGATCGCCGGCTGGGGCAAGCTTTTCCAGTTGGGATAGAGCGTCGGCACCACTTCGTTGAAGACGTGCTTGTTGGCATAGTAGGCGACCGGAATCGTCAGATCGGCGACGTTCATCGGGGGCGGCATGTTGCTGCCTTCCGCCTTGCTATCGGTGCGATCGTCCCACTCCAATAGGAACGCGATCTCTTCGTCATTGTAAATCGACTTCACCCAGACGTTCTCGATCCGCCGGTTGAAGTTTTGCGGCCGCCTCGTGATCTGGCCGCCCAAACCGACGAAATAGGGAAGCTGCTCGTTCCACTTGGGATCATCCGTCGCGGTCGGCAACGGGTCTTTGGTGTAGAGGGAGCCGATGACGAAATAAATCTTCGGCTTGTTCGTCAGCGGATCCATCTGGATCTTATTCTTGGCCTCCGGGTTGTTGGCCTCCTTCGGGCAGAGCGAGATGACAAAATTGGCCACGTCCCATCGCTCCTCGACCGACAACACGTCGGCGAACGACGGCATCGGCGTGCCGTTCAAGCCCGTCGACACCTCGCGGAAGACATTGGCCGGATTATAGGGATCCCGTCGATTGCCGCGGAAATTCCAGCATTGGTGCAAATTGGCCGGAAAGATCGGAAAACCCCAATCGTCTTTCTGCGTCAAATTGCCGTTGCCCCGGCCGTCCTTGCCGTGGCATTCCACGCACTTGCCTTTGCTCATGAACACTTCGCGCCCGCGCTCAATGCTTTCCGGCGAGCTAGGAACCTGTCCGTCAAAATTGATAATATGGAACTCTTCAAACTCCGTGTCCTGGAAATCCCGATCCTTGACCAACTTGGCCTTGACAAACGCGATGACGGCTTTCCGCTCGTCTACCGACAGAATGCCATCCCACGGCGGCATGGCGGAGCCGGGAAGGCCGTTCGTCACGGTCAGGAAAAGATCTTCATCGGTCGGCAACTCGCCGCTGCCCGTGGTTCTGACTTTGAACGTGCCCTGATTAAAGTTACGCGGCCGCGGCCACAGCCGGTCGGCCCCAGGGCCATCTCCGGCGCCTTCCGGGCCATGGCACCAGACACACTTTTTGAAATAGACTCGCTCGCCCAGTTGCAGTTGGGCATCATCGGGTTTGGCCGGGCTGTAGGTGGTTTGCGCCGCGGCCGGCCGCACCGTCACGGAGAGGCCGGCGGCCATGAGAACCACCAGGCTTAGGGCCCACGCGATATGACGAATCAAACGATATCGTCCTGGAATCTTGATCTCGCTCATCATCTTCTCCTTAGCGCTTCCTTAATCCCATGTCCGCGGGAAGAATCCCGTATGCCAATACTCAAAGAGAGCGACCTTCCAAATTTCATCCACGCTCAGATGCTCTTCCCACGGCGGCATGGCCGAATCCCAGGGAAAGAGCTCGCGGGGCGCATTCATTCCGCCCTTCGAAATCCGCCAGAAGACGAAGGTTTCTTGGAGTTGGGCGATCGTTCCGGGATCCGTAAAGTTCGCCGGAATGGGACGGAACGCGAAGGCAAACATGCCGCGCCCGTCAAGATTATCCCCATGGCAGAAGTGGCAGTTCCGGAAGAACACTTCGCCGCCCTCTCTCACATATTTCACGAATCCCTCGGCGTCGGGAGCGAACGGATTGCTGTTGAAAAATTGGGCTTCCTTGCCGACCTCCAGGTACTCTCCCTCTTTATCGACACGAAAGGGATTCTTGGTGGTCTGCAGCGGGATATTTCTCGCCGAAATCTTCGGTCCCTGGATCTTAATCGCCTGGGGCGGAGCCGGATGGACGGTGCGCAGCTCGGCCGGCTCGGAGAATTTCGGCACGATGGAACTATAGGTGCCAAAACCGATCCCCAGCGGCAGCAGGACAAACGTGACGGCCCGAACTCCGCGATAGACCGGCGTGGCGCCGAGCAACGTATTGACAATTGGGCGCTTGGTCTCGGCCCAGGAGATCTCATTGGCCGAGACGAACAGGCCGATCACCAGCGTAATCAATCCCATGTACGTATACAGAAGGCTGGACGGGATGGGCGGGTACATCACAAATTTGAAGATAATAAACGCGGCCAGCCAAGCCAACACGCCCTGGGCCAGCATCGGGATGCCTTTGCCGTATGTCTTCTTGAGGAAGAAATTAACCGCGATAAACAGCGCGAAGGCAAGGACGAGGGTCAGCAGCAACTGCACCGGCATCGCGCCGGGCTGCCAGCCCGTGAAAAGACCCACGATATCAATCGGGCCCGAAGGGCCTCCGCCTCCAGCCATGATGCGGGGAATCCATCCCCCAAGCACACTCACGAGACTATTCACTAAAAATCCCACGACATCATTCACTGGTGCTTCTCCTTTCTTACTGCTTCAACATCCGTAACGGGCGCCGTGTCAAGCTCAGCCGGCCTCATCACATAATTTTATGTTTTTCCATTGGGTGTTGTGTCAGACCTTGCGCCTTGGCTTTCTTGGCATCCTGCTCCAGGAGAAAATCGGCGAGCTTGCTCACTGCCGCGTAGGTGAATTTCGTGGCGAAGTCCGCCGGCATCAGGCTCTTGCCTCCCGGCGAGAGCGGCTCAAATCCATGCGCAATAAACGCGCTGGGATCCATGATCGACTCGATGATATACTCCTTTGGCGTCGTCGCATGGGCCTTGCCCGCTTTCACTGCCGCCTGGTATTCAGGCGATTTGATCCTGAACGGCGCATTTGCTCCCTCGGCCAACATTGGTCCAATGGCGCCCGTTTTGGCAAACTCGATCGATGGAACCTTGTGGCAGGCCGCGCAGCCCATTTTGCCGATAATCTGCTCAGGCGTATCCGAGGCGCAGGCAATTTTCGCACAGGGATCGCCTTCGGCAACAGCCGTTGCCGCTGCCGGCTTGGGCCGGTCGGATTCCGGGATAAATTTCTCGTAGGCGGCGCGAATTTCACTCACCGGCGGCGGCTCCATGCCATCACGAACAAACAGGAAGGTATCGACCGCAATTTGCTCATCGATTGACAGCGACATGGGCGGCTTATGAATGATATTCATCGGACTCTCCCGATCATTCGAGCCCTTGACGCCGAATCCCTGGACAACGAAGCAGGAGGGACAGGAATGGGATTCGGCGATGTATTCTTCCGCCGTAGTGGCCCGCCCGCTCCCCTTGAACGATTCGGTTTGAACGAAATTGGGTTGAAGATAACGAGGATCCTTAATTCGCTCGGCTGCGCGCGAGCCGATACCGGTAAGATTGGGGGCCCGCTCAGAAACTTCGCCCGCCTTGAAGCCATGGCAGAGTCCGCATTGTCCCTTTCCCTGGCCTCGTTTGGCTTCCCCATCGGGCCCAAAAATGATAAATTCGCCCATCTTGGCCAACTCGTCCACAGACATCGTATCGACAGTTTTGCTGCACTCTTCGGCATGCTCTTTCTTAACCTTCGGATCACTGCAATTGAGTGGCGGTGGCGGCGCCTCCCCTCGCACCTGGGGCAGCCAATTGGAAAAACCCGTGAATCCCGCGCTGGTGAGGACGAAAAAGCCGATACTGACCAGCATCGTCCTGGCTTTGGGCACGTTATAGCCAAGCAGCATGATGATGAAGGCAGCGAGGAAGAACATAAACGCCAGTTCCTGCTGCGTCAGGGGGGAAAGCAGCTTGGCAATTGTGATAAACGCAATGACCAGTACAGAGAATGCCAGGACCTGAATTTTAGACACGCGATACCCTCCTGCAAAATTGAGAAAGCCAGCCTACCCGCTCAGGCAGACTGGCCTCTCACACAGTCGTTGAGCTGCCCTCCACGCTGAGAAACCGAAACGTAACGAAACGCTTTTCTCAGCGCTACTTCGACCCTCCGGCAATCGCTGGCTGGGGTACCGGAGCATGCGCGGTTTTTGCCGCCTTCGTCCCGATCTCGCCCAGCCAGAAGACAAACAGCGTCAGCGTCCAGAAGAAAATGACATTGAACGTCATGACATTCGCCGCAAAGCCGATCGTATGGGTAAACGCCCATGGCGAATTATCCCGGCCAACCTCCATCACGTGCCAGAAGAGGCGGACCGAAGAGCGAATATAGCCCATCAACCCCATCAGCCAGGTGAAGGCGACGGCCAGCACAAATAGCGCGTATTGTGATCGCGTTGAAATTTTTCCCCACAATACCGGACCAAGGTCTTTCGACCCCTTCATCATTGCGACGTTGATCCCGCAGCCCACAAATAGGCAGGTCAGGGTGCCCATCACCTGCGGAACCGACAGGCCCACCCGGACGTTTGCCGGGATGTAGTAGCCATAGATCGCCAGCCACCAGTTGTTCACCATCGCCACGGTGAACATCGCCACAATGGCGGCATTACCCCATGTGGCCCACTTGACGGTGATAATTTTATTGGCCCGCTGGTAAATAATGAAGGCGATGATTGTCGTCATGATCATCGTATTCACGGCGCCGTTTTTGGCTGACATGACGCCGAAGTTTCCGACCACCGGGTGCTGCTGGCCGCCCATCGCCTTCAGCTCCTGGGGAGTGATGACCAGCGTATGGGGGGTCAGCCACACCAGGAAGGCCGCGGTCGTCAGAAACAGAATATATTTGATCGACTTGGCGTAACGCTCGGCCCCCTTCATCCGGTCCATGCCGGCAAACAGGTAGTAGTCGGTCGCGAAAAAGAGCGCGCCGATCAGCACGGCCTGAATAATGAAGAGCCACGCCAGCAGGCCGCCCATCAGGGTAATCCCCATTTGCTGGCGATAGCCATAGACTTCACGCATCAGCCAGTAACCGGCAAAGGGCAGCGGAATCAGCGAGGCCACTGCAAGGAACATGGCGATATAGCCCATCCAGTCATAATAGGCCCGGTCCTCATCACTTTTTGCCGCAAGGAACTTGTACGCCGCATAGGCCGCCACCACGCCGCCGCCGAAGACCATGTTGCCGATAATCCGGTGCACGTTGATGGGGTTCCAGAGCGCCGTGTGGAGGAGATGCCACATGTTTCCCAGGAACCGTCCTTTTTCATCGACGCCGGCCGGCGACATCATGAACGAGGCCCAGGAATTGGCCAGCATCATGAGGGTCGACCCAAAGACGTTCAGAAGCACGCCCATCGTTGCGTGCACCCATTTCAGAAAGCCCTGGCTCATCTTGTCCCAGCCATAGTAATAGATATACAACGTTCCGCTTTCGGCCAGGAACAGCAAGGCATAGATATGCATCACCGGCTTAAAGAGACTGGCGATGTAGGCAAAGAATGTCGGGTAAAAGGTAATGAACCCGAACAGCAAAAGACCCCCAAGAATGGCGGTCACGGAGTAGGCGGTCAAGCTGATTTTCACGAAGGTATAGGCGAGATGATCATACTTCTTCGCCATGGCCTTGTCTCGGACCATCATGCCGACCAGCTCAATGACCATGCAGAAAATGGGCACCGCGAGCACGAAACTTCCGAAGTACAGATGCTGCTGCGCCAGGATCCAGATCAACACCCGATTTTCACTTAACGGATAGGGAAGATTATAACTGGGGTAATCCTTCTCGCCCATCTCGGGCCAACCGGCGCCCGACACCGGCCCCTCCGTCTTATAGTAGACATCCTTGCCCATCTCGACCTTCGCCTCGGCGGCCGGAGCCTCTTCGGCAAACGTCGTTTGCGTCATCAAGGGGAGCGCCATGGAGAGCGTCACGAAAACCCCCATGACTCCCAGCATAAGGACTGACCATAACCTTCGATGTTTGACCAGTGCTTTCATGGCTACTCTCCTTGCTGCGCGGTCATTGCTTCACGCGCTGGATTATCCCCCAGATCCAAATAACCCGAATGCGAAGCCAGACCCGGCAAAATAATCAAGCCCTTGAATTTTCATGAACAGCACATCAAGGGCTTGAAAATAGAAAAACCAGGCGATCAGACAGACGACAAAGGCGACCACGGTCTTCGAATTCATGAAGCTTGCCCCCTCATCACGATCAGCGAGTTGACCTTACCCAACCGTTCAATGCTCAACGACCGCGCCGAACCAGTAAAAGAACCAGATGGACAAAATGCACACGGCGATATACATGATGGGGCCGGCATTCCTCTTCAGATATTCCATCGTCAATCTACTCCTTGTGAAAGAAGATCCGATTTTCCGGACAAGTTAGTATAAAAAAAGCTTATTGCCTTGTCAAGAAAAAACTGGAATAACCAAGAGATTTCTGAACTGAAATGAATAAAACCTCACTCCTTGTTTCAGAGTGAAACACCGCTGGCTTCCAATTTTTTATCCATTGAGCGAGCACATCGAAAACCAATTGTGACGTCCCGGTACTCTGGGAGCATTTTAAACCTTGAATATGTATGGGAATACCGGAACGAATCGTGCCAAGACCCTCCCCGAATGACTTTTTCATCGCCAATGGGAGGACCCGCTGGGTTCTTGGCCGGCATCACCTTATAGTAATGCTCGTCATACCAATCATTGGTCCATTCCATCGCGTTGCCCGCCATTTGATACACGCCATAGGCGCTCTGGCCTTCCGAGAAATAATCTACGGGCGCGGTGCCGGGGAAATGATCCTCAATGCCCTCCAAATTCACCACCGTCGGAATGGGTTGATCCCCCCATGGCCATGCTCGCTGCCCAGTTCCCTTTGCCGCTTTTTCCCATTCGGCCTCGGTCGGCAATCGCTTGCCTTTCCACCGGCAAAAGGCGTCTGCATCCAGCCAGGAGACGCCCACGACCGGCTTATCCGCCTCCAGAAAGGAAGGCAACTCTACTGATTCGACGGCCAGATAGCCGGCCAATCGCGGCTCCCTGTGGCTGGTCGCCGCCACGAAGGCGTAAAATTGCGCCATCGTCACCTCATACTTATCGATCCAATAGGCATCAAGGTTGATCTTTCGGACGGGCCTTTCATTGTTCTGCCCGCGCTCATTGCCCATCAGGAACTCACCGGCCGGAATCAGGATCATGGCGTCATGGGCCGGATTGACGGCGGCCACCTTGATCGCCTCTTGCGCTTTTTGCATGGCGTCGCGCTCTCGTTTCTTTTTTTGAGCCATCCATTCAAACGGCTTGTCGGCCACCTTGCCTTCCCGTTCCGCCACAATCTGGACCGGATCCCATGGATTGCGGATGCCGATTTGAACGATCAGCAAAATGGCGCCGACGATCAGGAGATAGAACAGGGCGATATATTTATTCATGACGCCCGCAAGGAGGTGATGGCAAAACCCAGCGTCATCGTGCTGGCGCCACGGGATACGCTCGCTTAGCGCCGCTTGCTGAGCGCGGCTTCCGGCGCCGTCACGGCGCCTCGTGACGGCGCGCCGACCTCAGAGGACGGCGCCGAAGACGATTGTCGGCGCGCGGCCC
>JBFMAJ010000019.1:0-15532 GCA_040755775.1 Nitrospirota bacterium | reverse complement strand
TCAGGCCGAGCTCCTTGGCCTGCTGCGCGGTGTAAATCCGGCCGTCGGCGGCGGCCACCAGCTCCTTCTGCGGGAGGTTCGGCCGCCCCTTGGCGACGACGGCCAAAAACTGCTGGTGCATCGAGGTGATGACCTTCTGAAAAATCGCCTGCTCTTCGGGGGCCATGGGCCGGAAGGGCGAGCCCATGAATTTTTTCTCGCCCGATTTGATCTCCGTCGTCTGCACGCCCACCTTCTCCAGCAGCCCCGCGATGTTGGTCTGCACCATGATGACGCCGATGCTGCCGGTCACGGCCGTGGGATGGGCGAAAATCCGATCGGCCGACTGGGCGATGTAGTAGGCGCCCGACGTGCCGAGATCGACGATGCTGACGATCAGCGGCCGCTTGGCGCGTTCCTTGAAGCCGATCAGTTCCTGATAAATGATATCGGAGGCGGTGACCGTGCCGCCGGGGCTGTTGATCCGGAGCACGACGGCTTTCACCCGGTCGTCCCCTTCGGCTTTTTTCAGCATCTCCTTGACTTTGTCCACCACGCTCGGCTCGGTCTGCGGGAAGATCAGGCCCGAGCTGGTTTCTTGGCTGGTGATGAGGCCGGAAATGTCGAGCAGCAGAATTTTATCGCGGCCTTCGCCCTCCAGGGTGGTCTCTTCCAGCGGCATGCGGCCGCCGCTCAACAGCGATGTGGGCAGGGAGCAGCCGGGTGTCGCCAACAGGAGCAGGGCCAGGTAGAGCAAGCGCAACCGGGATGAGAACGGATGAACACTCATTATCGGCACTGTATCATACGAATGACCCCGATTCAACGACGAGAGGGTGCCAATTCCGACACCAGCAAGCCGGCCAGGATTAGCCCGCCGCCGAGCATCGCGAGCATCGTCAGGCGCTCGCCCAGCAGCGCGGCGGCCATCAGCGCGGCCCAGACCGGCTCGATGGTATAGATGACGACGGCGCGGACCGGCGTCGTGTCCTTTTGGAAGCGGGTCATCAGATAGCCGGTCACGATCGTGGCCGCCACGGCCAGATACACAATCGCGCCGATGCCCGCCCAGGTGAGATTGAACCGCGGCGCCTGCTCGAGCAGAACGACGGCGATCCAGCCGTAGAGCGCGGTCGAGGCGATCTGCGCAAAGGTCAATGCCGCCGGATCGTGCGCGGGGGTGACACGATCCAAGTGCACGATGAAGCCGGCGAAGCTGACGGCGCAGAGGAGCGTCAGGACATCGCCGGCGTTCAGCCCGCCCCACGGATTGGTCAGCAGCCAAAGGCCGGCGACCACCAGGCCGATGCCGGCCACATTGGCGCGGCTGATCGCCGGGCCGTTTCGCCGCCACAGCACCTGGATCAGCGGCGTGAAGATCACCATCAGCCCGGTGAGAAAGGCCGATTTCGAGGCCGTCGTGTAGTCCAGGCCGACGGTCTGGAGGGCGAATCCGATAAAGAGGAACAGGCCTAAGAGGCTACCCTGCCGGACGGTGCTCCGGGACAATCCGCGCCGCGCCGCGGGAAACAGGGGCAGGAACAACGCCGCGGCCAACGTGAAGCGCAGCGTGAGGAACAGCAGCGGCGAAAATTCCGCCAGGCCCCATTTGATGACGATGAAGGTGCTGCTCCAGATGAAGGTGGTGGCGAAGAGGATCAGTTCCGCGGTGTATTGGCGGTGGGATGTGACGGGCAAAGCAGAACCGGCTATCGTAGGGGCGGGTTTCAAGCCCGCCCCTACCGAAAGCATTACGATTTAAACGCGGTATCCAGCAACGGTTTCACCTCGCCCTTGCGTTCCATCTCGTCCAGGATGTCGGTGTCCCCGTAAAAGGTGCCGTTGATGAAGACCTTGGGCAGCGTGGGCCAGTTGGTCAGCTTGCTCAAATAGTTCCGCTTGGCGTCGTTGCCCAGCACGTTGATGACCTCGAACGGGTAGCCGTATTTCTGGAAAAACTGGATTGTCTCAACGGTGAAGCCGCACATCGGCTGCGTTTTGGTGCCTTTGCCGTAGATGAGAATCTTATGCTGTTTGATTTCGTCCGCGACTTCCTGCTCGAGTGGGTCTGCCATGGTGAGTGTGCTCCTTTCTACGGTTCCGTCAGGATGCCGCCGGCGCCGGCGCGTCCGCTTTGATCTCTACGGCGTGGATGCGGCCGTCCTGCATTGGCTCGCTCAGGGCCTGATAGACCAGCCGGTTTCGGTCCAGCAGTGATTTGCCCTCGAACTGCCGGGAGACCACCCGGACGGCGAAGTGGTCCATCATGCCGGTTTTGTCGGCGACGGTCACCTCCGCGTCCGGAATCGCCCGGCGGATATAGGCGGTCAGTGTTTCCTTCGTAATCATTTACCCCGAACGCCGTGAGGGGTGAAGTCCGATGTTCGTACCGTTTAGTTTAATGCGTTCAATGCCGATCCGGCTTTGAACCAGCCGATCTGCTGCGCTGTCAGGCTGTGATTGGCTTGGATTTTTATCTCCTGGCCCTTGGCCTTGTGGATTGTCACCTCCACCGGCTTGCCCGGCGCCAGATTGGCCAGGCCCGTGACGCTGACGCGGTCCTGCTCGTCGAATTGATCATAATCGGCCGGGTTGGCGAAGGTCAGGGGGAGGATGCCTTGTTTTTTGAGATTCGTTTCATGGATGCGGGCGAAGCTCTTGGTGAGCACGGCCTTCACGCCCAGAAACCGGGGCGACATGGCGGCGTGCTCGCGCGAGGAGCCTTCGCCGTAGTTCTCGTCGCCGATCACGATCGAGCCGATCCCCTGGGCCTTGTAGTGCCGCGCCACCTTCGTGGGCGCCAGGCCGGTCTCACCGGTCAGGACGTTGTTGACCTTGCCCGCTTCGCCGGTAAACGCGTTGGTCGCGCCCAAAAACATGTTGTCACTGATCTTGTCCAGGTGGCCGCGGAACTTCAGCCACGGACCGGCCGGCGAGATATGATCGGTCGTGCACTTGCCCTTGGCCTTGAGCAGGATCGGCAGTTTGGCGAAGTCCTTGCCGTCCCAGCGCGCAAAGGGCTCCAGCAGCGCCAGCCGCTCGCTGCCCGGCGGCACGTCAACCGTGAGCGAGTCGCCGTTCTCGGCCGGCGACTCGTACCCTTCCTCCCCCTTGGCGAAGCCTTTGGCCGGGAGCTCCTCGCCCTTCGGCGGCTCGAATTTCAGCGTGGTGCCGTCGGCCGCCTTGAGCGCGCCTTTCACCGGGTCGAACGTCAGCTCGCCGGCGAAGGCCAGGGCGGTGACGATCTCCGGGCTGCTCAAGAACGACAACGTCTCGGCGTTGCCGTCGTTGCGCCCGGGGAAATTGCGATTGTAGGAGCTGATGATCGAGTTGCGCTCGCCTTTCTGAATGTCGTCCCGCTTCCATTGGCCGATGCAGGGGCCGCAGGCGTTGGCCATGACGGTGGCGCCCATCTGCTCGAACGTCTCCGTGAAGCCGTCCCGCTTCATCGTGTGGAAAATCCGCTCGGAGCCGGGCGTGACGATGAACGGCGCCTTGGCCTTCAGGCCGGCCTTGAGTCCCTGCCGGGCGACGTGGGCCGACCGGCTGATGTCCTCATACGAGGAATTGGTGCAACTGCCGATCAACGCCGCCTTCAGGGTAACCGGGTAGCTCTTCTCCTTCGCTTCGGCCATCAGCTTGGAGATGGGGCGGGCCAGATCGGGCGTGTGAGGGCCGACGACGTGGGGCTCCAGCTCCGAGAGATTGATCTCGACGATCTGGTCGAAGAATTTCTCCGGTGATTGATAGGCCTCCGGGTCGGCGACCAGCAGCTCGCGGTTGGCCTGGGCCAGTTTGGCGACGTCGTCGCGGTCGGTCATCTTCAAATACGCGACCATCTTCTCGTCGAACGGAAAGACCGACGTGGTGGCGCCCAACTCGGCGCCCATGTTGGTGATGGTGCCCTTGCCCGTGGCGCTGATCGTGGCCGCGCCGGGGCCGAAATATTCGATGATCTTGTTGGTGCCGCCCTTGACCGTCAGCAGGCCGCACAGATACAGAATGACGTCCTTGGGGGAAGTCCAGCCCTGCAATTGACCGGTGAGCTTCACGCCGATCAGCTTGGGATGGAGCACCTCCCAAGGCAGGCCCGCCATCACCTCGCCGGCGTCGGCGCCGCCCACCCCGATGGCCAGCATCCCCAGGCCGCCGCCGTTGGGCGTGTGCGAATCGGTGCCGATGATCAGGCCGCCGGGAAAGGCATAATTTTCCAGCACCACTTGATGGATAATGCCGGCGCCTGGTTTCCAGAAGCCGATGCCGTATTTGCGGGAGGCGGAGCGCAGAAAATTATAGACCTCTTTGTTTTCTTCGATCGCGCGCGTGATGTCCTCGGCCGCGCCGCTTTGCGCCCGGATCAGGTGGTCGCAATGGACCGTGCTGGGCACGGCGACCCGCTTCTTCTTCGCCTGCATGAACTGCAGCAGCGCCATCTGCGCCGTGGCGTCCTGCATGGCGACGCGGTCGGGCCGCAGCAGCAATTGGGCCTTGCCGCGCTCCCACTTTTGCGTGGCAAAGTCATCCGCGTGGGAGACGAGAATCTTCTCCGTCAGGGTGAGCGGCCGTCCGAACTGCGTGCGGGCGGCCTTCAGCTTGGCCGGCATCGATTGATAGAGCGCGCGAATCTGATCAATCATTGAAAAAACCTCCCGTTTCAAGGGGTTCGTGGTCGTCTACGAGGTCAGTCGAACCTGCTTCGCATGCGGGAGTAATTGTACGGGATGGCTGAGCCGTTGGGCAACAGAAAAAAGCGGGGCCGGCCCAACGGGGCGTCATAATTGCATTTAGGCGGATCGATTGATAGACTACGCGCAGATTCACGGCGGCGTACCCAAGTGGTAAGGGAGCAGTCTGCAAAACTGCGATGCGGCGGTTCGAATCCGCCCGCCGCCTGAGTTCAACCCGAAGCGCCAGCCTGCCTGACCAGCACCTCTAGGGGTTTTGTCGATTCGAGGTTCATGGCCCGTTGCGGGAAGGGAATCTCGATCCCTTCGGCGTCGAAGGCCTTTTTCAGCCGGCGCCGGTATTCCCGGCCCACGTTCCACTGCTCCAGCGGCAGCGTGCGCAAGCGGGCCTTGATGATGACCGCCGAATCGGCGAAATTATCTACGCCGAAGATTTCGATGTCGTCGAGCATTTTGGGTCCCAGGGCCGGATCCCGCCGCAGCTCCCGCGCGACCCGCCCCATCACCTCCACGACCCGGTCGGTGTCCTCCTTGTACGCCACGCCCATGTCGATCACGTACGCCGACCACTCCTTGGTTCTGTTGGCTAGCGTGTTGATCGTGCCGTTGGGGAAAATATGCACCACCCCCTCCAGGTCCCGCAGCACGATCGTGCGGAAGGTGACCGCTTCGACCAGCCCGCCGGTGCCGTTGATGACGGCGACGTCCCCGACATGAACCTGATCCTCCAAAATCAAAAAGAATCCGCTGATGACGTCCCGGACCAGATTCTGGGCCCCGAAACCGATCGCCAGGCCGGCGATGCCGGCGCCCGCCAGGATGGGGGCGACGTTGATCCCGATCTGATCCAGGCCGATGATGATCAGGATCGTCCAGACGGCGAAGCGGCCGATCGTGCGGAGCACGCCCGTCAGCGTGGCGGCCCGCTTGCGCGTCGAGCCGGGCACCGACTCCGCCGGCTCCTTGGCGCGGATCATGAGCGCTTCCATCCGGTGCAAGGTAAACGCGAGCAGCCGCAGCGCGGCCACTCCGACGACGGCGATCAGCGCGAGGCGCAGGACGGACGCGGCCATGGCCGCCGTGGTGGGGTTGAACAGCAGTTCCCGAAACGTGGTCCAAATCGTCTGGAGCATTCGCGTAGCCTCCTTGGTCAGGGGTGCTCGGTTGTCTGCAGCGCGGCGATGGCGCGCATAACCTCATCGATGATCAATTGCGACGTTTCCGCCGAAGCGGGAAGAGCGTAGAACCGGCTGACGTCGACCGGCCGTCCGTAGACGATCCGGGCGGTGCGGCCGAGGCGGGGCAGAATCCGGCCTTTCGGCAGGATGCCGTCGGTGCCCTCGATGGCGGCCGGGATGATCGCGCGGGGCCGCGCCTCATAGATCAGTTGGCCGAGGCCGGGCCGGCCCGGCAGCAGCCGTCCGCCGGTCGCGCGCGTGCCCTCGGGGAAGGCGACCAAGACACTGCCTTGCACGCCGCGCGCCAGCGCGGTGATGGCGGCCAGGTCGCGCCGCCCCCGTTCCACGGGCAGCGCGCCCCAGGAGCGCAGCAACGCGCCGATGAGGGGACGCGCGAACAGCTCCGATTTGGCCAGGGCCCGCCACCACACCGGCGAAAACAGCGGCATGGCGGTCACGCCGATCAAAAACGGGTCGATGGCGGAGACATGGTTGGCGAGGATGAAGACGTCCCCTTGATCCTTGGCCGGCAAATGCTCCAACCCGCGCGCATCAATGCGGTTCAGCCGCGTGAAAATGACCCGCCAGAAGAGCAGCCCAGCGGCGTGCCAGCAGCCCAGCAGCCGGCCGGGACCGGGGCGCGGCGCCGCTCGCTCGCGAGGCGCGGTCGTCACGGTTCGTCCCATCGAGAATGCGCCTACCCTACGGCGGGGCCGGCGCAATTGTCAAACGCGGAGGACGAGCCGTGTCCGGGTTGACAGGTTGCCGGAGCTTGGTCATAATAAAAACGACGAGGGGATCATGACGATCGAACCGAACGAATTGGAAGAGCTCCAGGAGATCGTCGAGTCGTTGGAGGGCTGCTTGGGGCGGATGCAAGAGCTGAATTTTCCGCACCCGGTCTTCCGCGACGTGTTCGTCCGCTGCTGCGAGGCGACCGACCGGTTGGACGAGCTGGTCGCCCACTACGCGGGCGAAGAGCACATCGGCAGCTGCTGACGCCGGCCGCCGAGTCGGCACACGAGACTCCATCCCTCCATCGCGCCGCCGGGCAAGAGCCGGCGCGTCCATGAGTCACACGCCGCAGATGTTCCTCGAAGGGTTTGCCGGACGGCCGTGCCCGGACGATCAGTCTTCTTCTTTTTTGCGGACCTTGGCCGGCTTGATCGGCTCGGGCAGCAGGGAGAGGATGGGGATGGACTCCTCGTTGGTCCGGTCATAGACGGTCAAATGCAGCGCCCGGATCGGTAGCGTGCTGGGGCAATAGACGACGCCGTCGATCGTGAATCCGGGCGAGAGCGTCTGCGTTCTAAGGGCCTGCATCTCCGCCTGGTCCGTCAGCAGGCGCGTGAGGGCGTTTTCGTACTGGTTGGCCCGGTCCATCGCCGTTTTGGTGGCGCCGCTGGCGACGCCGCTGACCCCGCCGGTCAAGCCGCCCCGGGCGACGCCGCCGACGCCGCCGGTGGCCGCGCTGAAGAGCAGCTCCCCGCCGAAAATCGACTTGAGCAGCGGCCCCACCCGGGTGCCTTTCAGCGCCTCTTTAAAGACGTCCGATTTGATAATGAGATTTACCGCTTGCTGGGGTTGATAGGTTTTGTAGGGCGTCTCTTCGCTCAAGCAGAATACCTGGGATGGTTCCACCATGATTTCGCCGTCCCGGCGGTTCGTCACAATGATTCGCAAAGGAAACACGCCGGCTTGAAGAATATTCAGCGGCACGTGAGCCACTTCAACCGCGGGCCGTTTGGGGTCGAGATAGAGACTCTGCCCCGGCGTAAAGGGCACCAGCCCAACGGTCACGCCCGCCATGGTGACGTGGACCGGATAGGAATCGGCCGGATAGAGCGATTGGGGAAAGATCAGCGGCGGCAATTGCTTGCTGGCGCAGCCGGCGAGCGCCGCCACGAGGCCGGCGAGCAGCATCGCGTGCGCGGCCTTGCCGGCGTTGCGAATGGCATTTCCCGTCTTCATGCGGGCGTGTTGAGTGTAAGAGATCTTGCCGTTACTGTCAATGAACGCCCTGTGTTCCCCGCGGCGCGAATAAGTTTACAAATCGGCGCGTTCGGGTACACTTCAATCCGTTCGCCCGATCTATGGTCGAGTTCTTCACCCGCAGATGGATCCGATGGGCCGGCGTGCTGGCCATGGCCATGCTCGGCCTGTTCGGCGTGTTTGAGCGGTTGGAACTTATCGCCATCGACCTGCGCTATCGCCTGGCCACGGCGCCGCCCCGCCAGGACATCGTGCTCGTCGTCATCGATCAGCACAGCCTCAAGGCGTTTCCCCGCTGGCCGTGGCCCCGCCGGTACTATGCCGACGCCATCACCGCCCTGAAGCGGGACGGCGCCCGGATGATCGCCGTGGACGTCGATTTCAGCGCCCGCAGCGAGCCGGAGGATGACCGCCGGCTCGTCGAGGCCGTGGCGGAGGCGGGCAACGTCATCTTAGGCGTGTTTCAAGATCAGCAGGCGGTGGGCGGCCTCGAAATAGTGTCCGCCAATCTGCCGTTCCAAGAGCTGGCCGGCGCGGCGGCGGGAATGGGCAGCTTGCTTCTGCCCATGGATGCGGACGGCGCCATTCGCCGGGCATTGGTCGCCGGCGAGATCCATGGCCGGTCGTACCGCACGCTGGCGGCGGAGATAGCGTTCCGGACGGCTCCGGAGCGCCTTGAGCGCGTCGGCGCTCGAGCGGAGGACGGCGCGTTCTACATCGAGTTTGCCGGAAATGCGGGCGCCTTTCGTTCGGTGCCGTTTGCCGACGTGCTGGACGGGCGCGTTCCGCCGTCGGCGTTTCATGGCGCGATGGTGCTGATCGGGGCGACCGCGCTGGAGCTCAACGATCTCTGGAACACGCCGCATGGCCTGGCCGCCGGCGTCGCCATTCAAGCGAGCGCGCTGCAAACGCTGCTTTCCGGCTCGCCCATTGTCCGCCTGCCACCCTGGACGGGGCTGCTGGCGTTGGCCATGGCCGCGCTGCTGCTGGACGTCGCCGTGGTGCGTTCGTTCCAGCGCCACGGCGTGGAGTCGCTGCGGCGGTTCGTCGCGTTTACGGCGTCGACCGCGGCCGTCATCATTGCCTACGGCGCCGGCGCCGTGTACGGCTTCCTGGCCCATTCGGTGCTGCTCGACATGGCGCCCTTTGCCGCCGGCATAGCGGCCTACTACCTGCTGGCCTCGATCGCCTTCAATCTGGCGGCCGGGCAATCCGTGCGCGTCAAAACGATGACGTTGTCCGCCATTCATTCGGTCGGACAGTCGGCCCGCGCGGAGCAGCCGTTGGAGGAGTCGCTGGAGTCTCTCTTCGCCATGGCAAAGGACGTGCTGGATGTGCGGCTGGCGGTGCTTGATGTGCGGCCGCCCGGGCCGCAGCCGTCACGGCGCATCGTGAAGGCGGTGGAAGGCGGCGGGCTGACGGATGAGATTGCCGAACTCTGCCGGCCATGGGCCGAACAGGCCGCCCGCTCGCGGGCGTCCGTGATCGTCTCCAACCTGCAAGTCTCCCGGCGATGGACGGCCGTGCCGGCCGATGGCTTTCGGTCCAGCTTGTTTTTACCCCTGCTGACCCAGCGCGGGCAGCACGGCGTGCTCCATTTGCACAGCTCGCGCCCGGGTGTTTTTACGGACGAAGAAGTAACCGTGTTGTTCACCATCGCCAATCAACTGGCCATGAATATCGAGAATCTCGATTTGATCCGGGAGGTCAAGCGGTTATTCTCCAACAGCATCGAGGCCTTTTCCACGGCGCTGGAATTGCGGGATAACGAAACGGAAGGCCATTCCCAGCGAGTCGCCATCTACGCCGTCACCGTGGCCAAGGCCCTGGGCCTTGACCCGGGACGTCAGGAGACGCTTCGCCAGGGGGCGTTGCTGCACGACATCGGAAAGATCGGCGTGCCCGATGCGATCTTGAGAAAGCAAGACCGGTTGACGCCGGAAGAAGCGTCCATGATGCACCGGCATCCGGAGTTCGGCTACTGGATGCTGAAACATGTCGAGTTTCCCGAAGAGGTCGCCCTGACATTGCTGCACCATCACGAACAATTCGACGGCTCCGGATATCCCGCCGGGCTGCGCGGCGAGGAGATCGCCATCTATGCCCGAATTTTTTCCGTGGTGGACGCGTACGATGCGATTCGATCGGACCGCCCCTACCGCAAGGGCACCTCGTACGAGGAGGCGGTGAAGGAAATCCGGCGCTGCGCGGGCCGGCAATTCGATCCCAACGTTGTGGCGGCGTTTTTGGAATTACGCCATGAGCAATTGGAAGAGATCCGCTACGAAATAAGCGCCAAGCTGAAGGCCAGAAACGCGGGCGCCGTGTTCTCCGCAGTGAAATCAACCTAATCGATTGATTTTATTTGATATTTTTTATGCCCTCGGAGGCTGGCCAAAAACGAAAAGGCTGCTATACTCAGCGGTTTACGGGCGAGACGAACGATCACTCCGTAGGAGGCGGCGATGAGGGCGACCATTACAAGAGCGGGGCAGTGGCGGGTCATGAGCGGGCTCCTGGCCCTGGCGGTACTCTTGAGTGCAACCACGGCGCGGGCGGCAGCGCCGGAGATTCTCGTGACGGCGGTCTCCGGGCCGGTCGAAGTCAAAAGCGCTCAGGCGGCGGAATGGACGCCAATAGCACAGGCCGTCCGGCTCAACCCCGGCGATTGGATCAAAACCGGACAGGATGCCCGGGCGGAACTGCGGTTCGAGGCCGGCACCATCCGCATCTTTCAACACACCCTGGTCAAGGTGCCGGCCGAATCCACCCAGCAGGTCAGCGGCGATTCGGGCCGATTGCAAAAAGTTCTGCTCGAAAACGGACGGGCGCTGTTTGACCTCGTCAAGGCCAAGTTGCGGGGACGGTTCGAGGTTGAGACGCCGCGCCTGATCGCGGGCGTCAAGGGGACGGCGTTCCATGTCATCGAGCGCGAGGGCCTGGCGGCGGTGATCGTCGACGAGGGCCGCGTGCAGGTGACCAATCGCCGCGTTCCCAACGATATCGTGGAGTTGATGGCGGATCAGTATACCCTGTTGAGGAATGATCGGCTGACGCCGCCCGCACCGGTGTCCGCGGACCCCTTTGATGAAGAGAGCCTCCGGGCATCGCCACGGCCTGAGGAGCGCGCCGCGGATGGCATCGGCATGACGGGGGAAGAGCGGGACCTGCTTGAGGAAACGAAAGAGGAATCCGCCGATGTGCTGAATGACGTGCAAGAGCAAAACCGGGAAGCCATCGAGCAACTCCGTGAAGAGTCTCAGGCCTTGATTCCGGAGCTCCGCGACGATTACCAGGACTTGCTGCATGACGTCGATCCGTTGCAGGACATCATCTCCGCGCCGCCATTGCCGCAGTGATCATGGGGACGGGCCGGCGGACGATGGTGTGGCTCGTCCTCTTTTTTTTCCAGGTGGCCTGGCGCGCCGCGCACGCGGCGTCGGCGTCATCATCCCCGCCGGTTCAAGCCGATGTCGGCGTCAGCTACGGCGCCGAATCCAATGTGTTCCTCAGCGAGCGGAATCGGCATGGGGATTCATTCATCAAGCTCAACGGCACCCTGAGCGCGGTCCTTCAACCCACGCGCACGTCCTTCCTGCTCGTGCTCTTTGACGGCAGCCATCAACGGTTCCTGCAACTGGGGCAGGCCGACCGGACCTTCGCCAATCTGGCGGCGCATTACCGTTATGCGCTCCGGCCGTCGCTGGTCGTTGGCGTGTCCAATACGCTGTCATTCGTTGATCTGATATTGTTGGATACCGAAGGCGACGCGCTTCCCCAGGGGCAGTTTCGCGCCCTCGGCGACAAGATCCGGCTCTACGGCGTCGCCACTCCCATGCGACCGCTCCAACTGGAGGGGGGGGTCTTTTACCGCCGGTTTGACATGGATGATTTTTCCGATGATCCCTCCCTCGATTTTGCCCAGACCGGCGCGGACGTTTCGGTCAAGCACCGTATGACCCCGGCGTGGACGGCGGAGGCCGGCTATGAGTACAGCCATTTCTCATACGATGAACGGAAAGCCAGAACCCGGGACAGCTCCTTCACGGGCGTGGTCGATCCGAATACGCCCGATCTTCGATTGGACCGCCATGAAGCATCTTCGGTCGTGCGGTATTCGGGCCCCCCGGGATTCGAGGCAAGCCTAAAGGCAAAGCTGCTGGCCAACCGGGACCGTTTCCAAAACGACCTCAGCTACTGGCAGGGTGAAGTTCGGGCGTCGGCGCGAATCGGCGCACAAGCGCGGGGCGAACTGCTGCTTCAGGCCGGCTACAAGCATCGCGTGTATGACGAGCGAAGCCGGGAGATCAATTCACCGGATAAGCTTCGGGAAGCGTTCTACACCGGCGAAGCGGAATGGACGCAGCAGATCTGGAAGATGTTACACGCATCGCTGCACTATCAATTGATCACCAAGCAGTCAAACGCCCCGTTGCGGGGATATGTGAATCACGTCGGCCTGGTCGGCGCGCGGGCTATCTGGTAGAGCGCGGGCGCTCAACCGCGGTCCGCTTGATCTTCATGAGGACGTCATCGAACATCGCGGCCGTCAGCCGGCCCGTCTGCGTGTTCTGCTGGCTCGGATGATATGCCGCGAAGAGCGTGGGCAGGCCAAGGCCGAGCGGATGGGTGGCTCCGTGACCGAAGTGCAGACCGCGCCGGTCTGTGAGCCGGCCCATCTGAAGCTCGGCCTGCAGGTAGCCGTCGAAGGCGATCCGGCCCAGCGCCAGCACCGCCTCCAATCGCGTCAATAATCGCAGCTCCCGCATCAGATAGTCCCGGCAATTCTCTATTTCACGGGGGGTGGGGCGGTTATCGGGCGGCGCGCAGCGCACCACGGCCGCCACGTAGGCGCCGATCAACCGGAGGCCGTCGTCCCGATGAATCGACGTCGGTTGGTTGGCGAAGCCGGCGCGGTGGAGTGCGGCGAAGAGAAAATCGCCGGAGCGGTCGCCCGTGAAGATGCGTCCCGTCCGGTTGCCGCCGTGCGCCGCCGGCGCCAGCCCCACGATCAGAAGCCGGGCGTTCGGGTCGCCGAAACCCGGCACCGGCTTGCCCCAATAGGTCTGCTCGCAATAGGCCCGGCGCTTTGTCCGGGCCACCTGCTCGCAATAGCGCCGCAGCCGGGGACACCGCACGCAGCGGATCACGTCGTCGCGGACGGCGGCCAGATCATCCATCATGGCGAATCGTATCACGTCGGATGATAGACGACAACGGCCAAACTCTTGACTCTCACGGGGAGAGGGGCATAGAGTGCGAGCACGCGAGGGGCCCGTCATGCTCAGCCGGGAAGAACTGGAGCGCATGCCGATCGATGCGCTGATCACCGAATTCCGCCGCATCTGCGGCGAAGTCTATACCACAAAGGACCTCGTCTTTGCCGCGGAGGGGCCGAAGGGCGAGCGGATGGACCGCGTGCAGTATCGGGACTTGGTGGATGGGGTGCTGCGCGAGCGGGTGGCCCGCCTCGCGCAGGGCAAGAAGTAATCTCTAAGAGGATCTGCCCGCTGACGCATCTCCCGGTGGGTGGACCTACCGCTCCGGACGCTGCGCATCCCCGGAATTGCTGAATAGAACAGGAGGTTGCCATGTATGTCATTACGGGAGCTACGGGAAATACAGGCCGGCGGATCGCGGAGGCCTTGCTGTTCCAGGGGAAAAAAGTCCGGGTGATCGGCCGGGATGGGGCGCGATTACAGCCGCTTGCCGACAAGAGGGCTGAGCCATTTGTCGGATCGCTGGATGACGGGGCGGCGATGGCCCGCGCCTTCACGGGCGCAACGGCGGTCTATGCCATGATCCCGCCGAATCTGTCCGCCAAAAATCTTCGCGCCTATCAGAACGCGGTCGGTGAGGCGCTGGCGAAGGCGATCACGGCCGCGCGGGTGTCATACGTCGTCCATTTGAGCAGCGTGGGCGCGCACCTGCCCGAGAAGGCCGGGCCGATCACCGGCCTCCATGACCAGGAGCAGCGGCTGAACGGACTCAAGGGCGTCCAGGTCGTTCATCTGCGGCCCGGCTTTTTCATGGAAAACTTCTACTGGAGCATCGACCTGATCAAGAAGATGGGGATCAACGGCGGCCCGCTGCGGGCCGATCTGCCCATTGGGATGATCGCAACGCAGGACATCGCCGCCGCCGCGGCGCAGCGGCTGGCGGAGCTGGACTTCTCCGGGACGTCGGTCCGGGAATTGCTGGGCCAACGGGACGTGACGATGGCCGAAGCCACGCAGGCGCTGGGCCGCGCGATCGGCAAGCCGGAGCTGAAATATGTCCAATTCCCCTACGACGAGGCCGAGAAGGCGATGGTCGGGATGGGGCTGTCCGCCAGCGTGGCGAGCGGCTTCATTGAAATGTACCGCGCCTTCAACGAGGGAACCATCCGGCCGACCGAAGCGCGTTCGAACAAGAACACGACGCCGACCTCGATTGAGGAATTCGCCACGCAGTTCGCCGTCGCGTACAAGGGTTGACCTCCACAAGGACAGGGTTTCGCTCTTTCTGATGAGCCAGAATTCGGCCGAGCGCGTGCGCGAAATGGTGGATGCTGTCTACCGCGCCGAGTCGCGCCGCGTCCTCGCCACCCTGATCCGGCTGCTCGGCGACTTTGACCTTGCCGAGGAGGCGCTGCACGAGGCCTTCCGGGCGGCGCTGGAGCAGTGGTCGCGCGACGGGGTGCCCGCCAATCCCCGGGCCTGGCTGGTGTCGGCCGGCCGGTTCAAGGCCATCGACAACATGCGTCGGCTCACCCGTTTCGACGCGCTGGATGATGTCGCCGAGCCGATGGCCGCTCCTCTCGATGAAACCGCGACGGGGGAGGCCGAAAGCGTCGAGGACGACCGGCTGCGGCTGATCTTCACCTGCTGCCATCCGGCCTTGTCGCCTGACGCACAGATCGCCCTGACGTTGCGCGAGGTGTGCGGCCTGACGACCGAGGAGATCGCCCGCGCGTTTCTCACCCCAGCGCCTACGCTGGCCCAGCGCATCGTGCGCGCCAAGGCGAAGATCCGAGACGCGCGCATTCCCTATCAGGTGCCCGCGCAGGCCGCGCTGCCGGATCGGCTCGACGCGGTGCTGCGGGTCGTCTATCTGGTGTTCAACGAGGGTTACGCTGCGTCGTCCGGCGCGTCGCTGACCCGGCACGATCTGTCGAGCGAGGCGATCCGTCTGGGGCGGCTGCTGATCGAGCTGCTGCCGGAGCCAGAAGCAGTCGGACTGCTGGCGCTGATGCTGCTGCAGGAATCGCGGCGTATCGCACGCACCTCGCCCACGGGCGACCTGATTCTGCTGGAGGATCAGGACCGCTCGCTCTGGAACCGTGATCAGATCGCCGAGGGGTTGGCGCTGGTGGAACGGGCGCTGTCGTCGCGCCGGTTCGGCCCCTACACGCTGCAAGCGGCGATCGCGGCGGTGCACGCCGAGGCATCCACCGCCGCGGCCACCGACTGGGCGCAGATTGTCGGGCTGTACGACGTGCTTCTCCGGGCGGAGCCATCACCCGTGGTCGAGCTGAACCGAGCCGTGGCGGTGGCGATGCGGGATGGGCCGAAGGAAGGCTTGGCGCTGATCGATGCCATCCTGGCCCGCGGCGATCTAGCGGATTACCACCTGGCGCATTCGGCCCGGGCGGACTTGTGCCGGCGGCTGGGGAGAGCGGCGGAGGCTCGCGCTTCCTATAAACGGGCCTTCAGTCTC
>JBFMAJ010000018.1:0-15839 GCA_040755775.1 Nitrospirota bacterium | reverse complement strand
GCCCCATCTTGCCGGCTGCAGCGCCAGCTCGCGCGCCGTCAGGCGCGTCAGCGTATGGCCGTCGCTGATGTAGAGCACCTGGCCGTCCTGATCAGTACGCAGCAGATCGATGCCCAGCTCTTCGTGGCGCGCCACCACGTCCGGCGCCGGGTGGCGGTAGGGGTTGCGCGCGCCGACCGAGACGACGGCCTGGCGCGGCCGGACCGCCGCAAGAAATTCCGGCGTACTCGACGTCCGGCTGCCATGATGGGCCACCTTCAGGACGGTCGCACCCACGCGATCGGCTGATTCGCGCGCCAATGCCCGCTCGGCCCCTCGCTCGATGTCCCCGGTGAACAGAAACTGGTGCTCGCCGTAGCGCAGCCGGAGCACCAGCGCCAGATCATTTTCCACGGCCGACGTTCGCGTGGAGACGTGATCGGCAAACGCCGCCGAAGGATGGAGCAGATCGATTTCGGCGTCACCGATCCGGATCGGCTCCGTCGCGGCGCGAATAATCTGTATCCGGGCGCCGCTGGCCGCCAGGGCCTCCCGCCACTGCTCGGCAATGAGACCTGCCTTGGAGGTGCCGTTGTGCCAGACTTCATCGATGGAAAATTGTTCCAGCAGGCTTGCCTGAGCGCCGATATGATCCGCCTGCGGGTGCGTGGCGACGAGATAATTGATCCGTCGGCGCCACTGGTCCCACAGATAGGGCGCGACCACGGCCCGGCCGGTGTCATAGTCGCCGTAACGCGGACCGCCGTCGATGATCATGACTTGGCCATCGGGAAATTGGATCGCCGTTGCATCGCCCTGCCCAACATCCAGGAATGCGACCCGCAGCCGATCATCCGGCCGGGCCAGGCCGGCCAGCGCGATCATGGCCCAGACGATGACCATGGCCGCGGCGATCCGGCGCAGCCAGCGCACATGGCGCCACTCGTGGTGAACCCTCGTGGTGAACCACCAGAGCGCGGCCAGGACGATATAGACCACGATCAGCGTCCAGATCGACGGCGCGGCGACATGAACGATCGCTCCCGGCCACCGCGAAAACCATTCCACCAGCGCAATGAAGAAGCCGGCAATCCATTCGTGCAGAGTGGCCAGCGGAAACACCGTCGATGACCAGAGAAGCGTCAGCAACGCGCTGAGCAGGCCCAATGGAATCATCACCACGCCGAGCGCGGGCACGACGAGATTGCTGATCAGTCCCACCCAGTTGAGCTGGCGAAAATGGTAGGCCACCAGCGGCGCCGTGAGGATGGTGGCCGCCGCCGTCAGCAGCAGATAGAGCTGCGCCCGCCGCGCCCACGGCCGCCAACGATCCGACTCCCCTGTCGTCGCCGCACCGGCCGGCTCTGCCTGCTTCCCACGACGGCTCCACCAGAGCAGGACCAGCGCCATGCCCAGCACCGCGCCGTACGATAATTGGAAGGAGATCATGCCCGGGGCCAGCGGATCATGCATCATCACCACCAGCCCGGCGGCGGCCAAGGCCGTCAGCAGATCATGCGGCCGCCCCAGTAGCAGCGCGCCGGCATAGAGCGCCAGCATCAGCAGCGAGCGCACGGTGGCCACCTCCCCGCCCGCCAGCACCGTGTAGGCGGCCGCCGCGGGCAGCGCGATCAGCACGGCGAGCTGTGTGGGCATCAGCCATCGCGTCATCCCCAGGAGCCAGCGGCCGGGTAACACCCGGCAGACGGCGCGCACGGCCAGGAAGATGACGCCGGCCAGCATGGCGAGATGGCTGCCGGAAATCGACAGCAGATGAGCCACGCCGGCCGCGGCGAACCGCTCGCGCAGCTCCGGCGTCAGCCCGCCATCATGGCCGATCAGCATCGCCGACAGCACCGCCGCCGCCTTCGGCGACAACGAGGCCTCCAGCGCGACCTGGATCCGCTCGCGCCATTGATCGATACGGCGCCACGCGCGGTCGATCCACCTCTCCGAAGGCGCCAGGACGATCAGCCGATCCGCCCGCACGGACGCCACCGCATCGATGCCCTGCCGCCGCGCATACCAGCCCGAATCGAACAGACCGGGATTCTGCAAGCCGCGCGGCTGATGCAATGGAACCACGACGCGAATCTGCTCGCCGGGCCGAATGGCGAGCGGAGTCGAGGACACGCTTCTGACCGTCAGGCGCAGCCGCCCATCGATGGTGGTTCCGCCCCGGGCAGCGTCAGGCACGGCCACGGTGAGCGCATCCAGTATCACGAGGGTTCGATCATTGTCCCGTTGGGGAAAGCCGGCGACGCGGCCCGTCACGTCCACCGGACCCCGGACAAGCCACGGCTGCAGCGGCGAATCCAGCAGACCGGCCAGCCGGTGAGACGACAGCCCAACGCCGATGAGCACAACCAGCGTTCCGCCGACCAGCCACGGCGTGCGTCGCGTCGAGCCGATGGCGATGATTGCCGCGGCGATGAGCAGCAAGAGGACGGTCAGTGGAAAATAGAACGCCAGCTCCCCGGCCCCGAGACCGGCCAGGCCGCACACGGTCATCCAGAAGAGCGGCCGATGCGGCACCATGCCTCGGGCAGGCTGAAACGTGCGGCTACCGATCGTGGCAGAGCAGGCAGAGCTGGGGCGATTTGTCCCGCAGGAATCCGGCGTGCAGCTCGCTGTGGGCGTTATGGCAACTGTCGCAGTGCATGACGCCGAAGGTGGTGCGGATCAAACGAAACGGCTCGGCGGGATCGATCGCCAACGGTTCTCCGCTGACGGGCGAGACGGCGGGCGCTTGCCCATTGACCGAGGGAGGAGCCGGCGGAGAGCCCGGCGTCTGGACGTAAAACCGCGAGACCGGCCCCGTGGGCAGGACCAACTGATCGTCCTGCAAGTCCGCAATGGAAAAGAATCTCCGCTGGCTGGTGACCGGCTCCTTGGCCCGTTGTTCGCCATCCGGCGCTCGCGGATAGAACGTCGAAATGGGGTGATCGGGGATCGTGCGTGGACGGCTGGGGTTCGTCCCCAGGGCCGCCTCAAACCGGTCCAGCAGACCGCAGAGCGGGACGCACTCGAGCACCTCCATGCGCGCCTCGCCGCGATGGACGTCTTCGGCAAAGGTGCCGTCGTGGCAGCCCAGGCAGCCGGCCGAGGCGCCGAAGGGCCGGTCGGGCGACATGAACTGCGGCAACGGCCAGTTGGGCGACAACGAGAAATTTTTCGTCGGGGCCGACGGCTCCCAGATGGGCCGTTGCTCTTTCTCCGTCAGAAACGTCGGCAGGGCCCCCTCCTCTTCCGGAGGCGGCGGCAGGCCGGGCAACCGCGGCTCGCCGCTCACGTGGCAGACGATGCAAAGTTCCTTGAGCGTATACAAACTGTTGGGCGGCATAATGTTGTGCACCGTCTGCTCGACTTCATAAAAATGGTTACCAGGAGCGCCGTAGGCCGTCATCAACGGCCCGGCAGCCGCAACCAAGCCCAGCAAGAGCAGCGCGCCGGCCGCTCGAACCCTCATGCCCGGCGCCCTCCCAGGGCCCGTTCGATCGCCTGCGCCAGCTCGCCGGCCAATTGCTCCACCAGCCGTTTTTGCTCGCCTTCCACCATGACCCGCACCAACGGCTCCGTCCCGGAATAGCGCACGAGAACGCGGCCCCGGCCGCCCAACCGCCCTTCCGCCTGCTTGAGCAATTTCACATAGGCGGGAATCTCGCTCAATTCCCGCCGGCGGGCCACCCGGACATTCACCAAGACCTGGGGCCAGCACTCGATGCAGGCGGCCAACTCGGCCAGCGACCGGCCGCTCTGCTGCATCAGCGCCAGCACCTGCAGCGCCGTGATCGGGCCGTCCCCCGTGGTGTTGTAATCGAGGAAAATGACGTGGCCGGACGATTCGCCGCCGAAATTGAAGCCGCCGGCCAGCATCCGCTCCAGCACGTAGCGGTCGCCGACTTTGGCCCGGATCAGCTTGATGCCTTCCCGTTCCAGCGCGATTTCCATGCCGATGTTGCTCATGACCGTCGTCACCACCGTGGCGCCCTTGAGCTGGCCCCGCCGGTGGAGCGCCAGGGCGCAGGCGGCGAGAATCTGCTCCCCCTGCACCAGCCGGCCCCGGTGATCGACGAACATCGCCCGGTCGGCGTCGCCGTCGTGGGCGATCCCGATGTCGGCCTTCAGCTTCACGACGGTGCGCTGCAACAAGGCGGGAGAGACCGCGCCGCAGCCGGCGTTGATGTTGGTGCCGTTGGGCCGGTCGCCGATGACGGTCACGTCGGCGCCCAGCTCGCGCAGCACGCGGGGTGCGACCTTGTAGGCGGCCCCGTGCCCGCAATCGATCACCACCTTCAGGCCCGTGAATTCCATGCCCCGGGGGATGGAGTTCTTCACAAACTCGATGTACCGCCCCTCCGCGTCATCGACGCGGAAGGCCTTGCCGATGCGCCGGGCGGTCGGCCGGATCGTGTCGATCCGTCCCGATTCGATCAGCTCCTCGATCTGCTGCTCGAACTCGTCGGGAAATTTGAAGCCGGTTTCGGCGAAAAACTTGATGCCGTTGTCTTGATAGGGATTGTGCGAGCCGGAAATCACCACCCCGGCGTCCGCGCGCAGGCTGCGGGTCAAAAAGGCCAGGGCCGGCGTGGGCATCGGCCCGACCAGGAGCACGTCCACGCCCATGGAACAGATGCCGGAGGTGAGCGCGCTTTCGAGCAGATAGCCCGACAGACGGGTATCTTTGCCGATGACCACGCAGTGGCGGCCCTGCTTGGCTTTGCGTTGCTGGAAGAGGTAGGCGACCGTCCGGCCCAATTTCAGCGTGGTTTCGGCCGTGAGCGGCTCGACGTTGGCCACCCCCCGCACGCCATCGGTGCCGAACAGTTTTCTCATCTTCGTATTGAGGGGGAGATGCTCATCTCCCCCTCAGCTCCCCCATCGCCCATACGCATGTGTACCTTGGCTCGCATGTCAAACCGATGCTCGGCGATATAGACCGGGAGGCAATTGGCGTTATCTTATCAGGAGCTTCCAAATTAATGCAACCTCAATGGTAGCACAGCGACGCCCGCTTGTCCCCTCGCGCTTGTGTGATTTTTTGAGGATTGCTACAATGGCTCGCGCCCGACCGGCGCGTCACCCATGCCGCCCACCGTTGAAGTCCTGCTGCCACGGCCGATTGCGCACCCGTTCCACTATTCGGTCCCCGAATCATTGCAGGCGCAGGCGCAACCGGGCGTCCGGGCGGTGGTCCCCTTCGGCCATGAGCTGCTGACCGGCGTCATCGTCCGGACAACGGCGCCGCCGCCCGCCCACGCCGAGAAAAAATTACGCAGCGTGCACCGGCTGCTGGACGAGGCGCCCCTGCTCTCCCCCGAGCTGCTTGAGCTGTTGCGGCGAAGCGCCGACTACTACGCCGCCCCCTGGGGGGAGGTGCTGCGGTCCGCGCTGCCCTCTCCCTTGCTGCCCTCCGGCGAGCGGCGATTCCGTTGCCGGGAAGCCTCCGCGCCTCCCGCCGTTCGAGGCTCTACGGCGCGCCGGCTCATTGAGTTGTTGTGCAAGCGCTCCAACGGCCTTACCCAGCGCACGCTCCTTCAGCGGATGAAGCCCATCGGTCCATCCAAAGTCATGTCGGCGCTTCGACGGCTGGTCGCCAAGCAATTGATCGATATAGATTGGAAGATAAATCCACTTCGACCAGAAAGTATACGAAAATACAGCATATATAATTCCACTATAGAGCATTTTTACGCCGAAAATAACCAACAAATATCCCACTTTGAGACTATGCTATCATCCGGCCCATTATCTGAAATAAAACATAATGATTTCAGGGTCTTCATCTATCATTCGCCAGATGACCGCCTGGATCATTATATTTTAGCGGCCTCTGGCGCCCTGCAGGCTGACCGCAGCGTGCTGCTCCTGGCTCCCGAAATCAGCCGGGCGGCCCACCTGGCCGATGCCCTGCGGAACCGAATCGGCGGGCCGGTCTTTCATCTCGGCGACGATCCGGCCCTGCAAAAGCGCGCCCGGCAGTGGCTGGCGCTGCGCGAGGCCGCCGGCCCGCTGATCGTCGTCGGCAGTCGCTCCGCGCTCTTTGCGCCGGTGCCCTCGCTGGGCCTCATCATCGTGGACGAAGAAGCCGATCCCCTCTACAAGCAGGAGGAGCGGCCGCGGCTGCATGCGCGCGACGTGGCGATTCTGCGGGCCCAGCGCGCCTCGATTCCCATCCTCCTGTGCGGCCGCTTCATCAGCGTCGAAACCTACTGGAACGGCCAGGCCGGCAAATACACTTGGATCGCCGGCGCGCCGGCGAACTTCTCGGGCGCCGCCTCTACCCGCCTGATCGATCTGCGCTTCGAACCGCTGACGGACGGGCTGCTCACCAAGCCATTGATTGACCTGATCGATGACCGGTTGGCGCGGGGGGAGCAGACGCTGCTCTTCGTGAATCGCCGGGGGTATGCCCCCGGCCTGATCTGCCGGGATTGCGGGAACGTCCTGCGGTGCGCGACCTGCCGGACGGCGCTGGCCTATCGGAAAACGGAGTCGAATCTGCAATGCCGCTACTGCCATTTCCGGATGGCGGCGCCGACCGTCTGCCCGGGCTGCCTGGGCCATCGCCTGGGACCCTTCGGCACGGGCACGCAACGGGCTGAAGAAGCGCTGCACCGCCGATGGCCCAACCGCCGCATGCTGCGGATCGACCGGGATGCGCCGATGGCCCCATCGACGAGTGGCGCATCGGAACTGGACGGGGCCGAGTTGCTGATCGGCACCCAGCTCTGCCTGCACCGTCCCGCGCCGCCCCGCTTGAGCTTGATCGCCGTGCTCGATGCGGAACTGGATCTGTCCCGTCCCGATTTCCGGGCCGAAGAGCGGGCGGTTCAACTCCTGACCCGGCTTCGGGGGCTGTTGAATCCGGCCGGCCGGAACGCCATCCTGCTGCTGCAAAGCCGCCAGCCGGATCGGCCCGCGTTGCAGGCGCTGGCCGCGAATGGGCCGGCGCGTTTTTATGACGCGGAGCTGGCCCAGCGCAGAGCGCTCGGCTATCCGCCGTTGACGCGCTTGGCCACCGTGCGGCTGCGCGGCCAGGCCGAGCGGCTGGTCAAGCAGCTCCACGCGCTGGTGACCGAATTCACCTCGCTGCGCCTGGAGGTGTGGGGACCCATTCCCGCGCCGGCGCCCCACCGGGGAGCGCCGGAGTGGGAATGGCTGCTGAAAGCTCCCACCGCGTCAGCCATCCAACGGGCCGTCGGCGCGCTTCAAGCCCGGCCGCCGGCGGCGCGCCTGGCGCAGCACGGCGCGCTGCAGATCGAGATCGATCCCCTCTGAGGGAATTCCTCGTTCTAACGACGCTCCCCTTGACCAACGCGCCGGCGACATGAGATGATGTGAAACTCGATAGTTGGACGTCTGATCGTCAGTAATTTGCGATCAATCGTTGCAACGGACGACAGCGTAACCGGGGATTTGTGAATGGAGACGGTCGCCTCCAGCGCGGAATATTTGTCTCGCTACTTCCCGATCGTGTTGTTCGGCCTGATCGCGGCCGCCTTCGGGATCGGCACCCTGCTGGTCAGCTACTATCTGCAGCCGCGCGAATACGGCGCGGTGAAGCTCAGCCCGTATGAGTGCGGCAGCGAGCCGGTCTCCGACGCCCGCATGCCCTTTCCGGTTCGCTACTACATCATCGCCATGCTCTTCGTCATCTTCGATATCGAGGTCATTTTTCTCTATCCCTGGGCCGTCTCCTTTTACGACATCGGCCTGTTGGGCTTCATCGAAATGATCATCTTTATCGCGCTCTTCGTGCTCGCCTTCGTCTATGCCTGGCGCAAGGGGGCGCTGGAATGGGACTAGCTCCCGGCCGGTTCACCGGCGAGCCCGGCATCGTCACGCTGTCGTTGGAGCAAGCGGTCAACTGGGCGAGGAAAGGCTCGCTCTGGCCGCTGACGTTCGGGCTGGCCTGCTGCGCGATCGAAATGATGACGGCCGTTTCGGCGCGCTACGACATCGACCGGTACGGCGCGGGGGTCTTTCGCGCCTCGCCCCGGCAATCGGATCTGATGATCGTCTCCGGCACGGTCTGCCGCCGGATGGCGCCCGTCATTCGAAAAGTCTATGAGCAGATGCCCGAGCCCCGCTACGTGATCTCGATGGGCTCCTGCGCCACGTCGGGGAACATCTACGACAGCTACAGCGTGGTGCAGGGGGTGGACCGCTTCATCCCGGTCGACATCTACGTGCCCGGCTGCCCGCCCACGCCCGAGGCGCTCTTTGACGGCATCATGAAATTGCAGGAAAAAATCATGCGGCAGCGGGTCTTCACCGCCCCCGCCGTTACACAGGTGTGACCCGCAATGTCGGCGACGCAGCATCCCGTCATTGAGCATCTGATGCAGCGCTTCCCCGGCGACATCGTCTCAGCGTCCGATTTCCGCGGCGATCTGTCGGTGACGGTCCGGAAGGAGGCGCTGCTGCCGATCGGCCGCCACCTGAAGGAGGCGCTGCAGTTCGATTATATCGTGCACGTCGCCTCGGCCGACTATCCAACCGAACGGGAGCGCTTCGAGGTGATCTACGAGGTCTATTCGATTCGCCGGCGCCAGCGGCTGCGCCTTAAAACACGGGTCAGCGAGGCCGACGGAGCCGTCGATTCGCTCTGCGGAATCTGGTACGGCGCCAATTTCATGGAGCGGGAAGTCTATGACATGATGGGCATCCGTTTTCACGGCCATCCCGACCTGCGGCGCATTCTGCTGCCCGACGAATACGAGGAAGGGTTTCCCTTGCGCAAGGATTTCCCGCTGCAGGGCAAAGGATGGCGGGACACGTTCGATGATTTCATGACCCAACCCGCGCCTGAGCGCACGAGTTGACGATGGGACCGGTCAAGGAAGAACCGACGATCGCCCGAACCGGCGCCGGAGTGAGGCGGCCGGATCTGCCGCTGCTGCGGACCGAGGAGATGATGCTCAACATGGGGCCGCAGCATCCGGCGACCCACGGCGTGCTGAAGATGATCCTCGATCTGGAGGGGGAGCGGATCGTCAAGGCGACGCCGGTGCTGGGCTATCTGCACCGCGGCGTGGAGAAGCTGGCCGAGCACGGCACCTACCATCAATTCATCCCCCATACCGACCGGCTCGATTACGTCTGCGCCATGTACAACAATTTCGCCTACGTGCGGGCGGTGGAAAAGCTGCTCGGCCTGACGGTGCCCCCGCGCGCCGAGTATCTGCGCACCATCGTCGCGGAGACGCAGCGGATCATCGGCCATCTCTTCTGGCTGGGCACGCAGGCGCTCGATATCGGGGCGATGACCGTCTTCTTCTATACCTTCCGCGACCGGGAGATTCTGCTCGATTGGTTCGATGAGCTCTGCGGCGCCCGGCTGACGACGAGTTGGTACCGGATCGGCGGCGTCGAGCGCGACTTCACGCCGGAGTTGATCGCCAAGCTCGCCAAGTTCATGGACGAGTTTCAAGGCAAAATCGACGAGTGCAACACGCTGCTCGACAAGAACCGCATCTGGCTGGCGCGCACCAAGGACATCGCCGTCATTTCGGCGGAGGACGCCCTGAGCTTCGGCCTGAGCGGCCCCACGCTGCGCGGCTCCGGCGTCGACTACGACCTGCGCAAGTACGAGCCCTACGGCGCCTACGGCGACGTGGAGTGGAGCGTGCCGGTCGGCCGCAACGGCGACACGTACGACCGCTACTGGATCCGGATCGAGGAGCTGCGCGAGAGCTGCAAGATCATCAAGCAGTGCCTGGCCAAGCTGCCCGACGGGCCTTACCTGGCCGACGCGCCGACGGTCGTGCTGCCCTCCAAGGACAAGGTCTTCACGACATTGGAATCGATGATCCTCCAGTTCAAGCTCTTCACGCAGGGCTTCAAGGCGCCGAAGGGCGACATCTACTGCGGCACCGAGGCGCACAAGGGCGAGCTGGGCTTCTACATCATCAGCGACGGCGGCAGCCATCCCTACCGGCTGAAGATCCGGGCGCCCTCGTTCATCCATCTGGGCGCCTTCGACCACATGGCCAAGGGCTACATGATCGCGGACATCGTAACCATTTTTGGAACGTATGACGTCGTGATGGGGGAGTGTGATCGATAATGGCTGAAGAGCAAAACCCAACAGCGCCCCCGGCCCCGGCCGCACCCACAGCCACCGCAACACCCACGCCGGCCGCCCCGCCGCCGATCTACGACGAAGCGGGCAACGAGCTGGTTGAGCTGACGATCGACGGGCAGCTGATCCGCGTGCCCAAGGGCACGCCGATCTACGACGCGATCACCGGCATGGGCAAGATCATCCCGGCGATGTGCTACCACTATACCTTCGCCCCCTTCGGCTCCTGCGGCATCTGCCTGGTGGAGGTGGAGGGCAAGAAGGCGCCGGTCCGTTCCTGCTCCTCCAACGTGGCGCCCGGCATGGTGGTGCGCACCGACACCCCCGCGATCTTCCAGGCGCGGAAGAAGGGCGTCGAGAAGCACCTCTCCACCCACCCGCTCGACTGCCCGGTCTGCGACGCCGACGGCCGCTGCGAGCTGCAGGACATGTCGTTCGCCTTCGGCGTCAGCGAAGTGAAAAACGTGAAGCAGAAGGGCATTCCGGAGGACCGGCGCAGCCTGGTGCTCGACTTCAACATGAACCGCTGCATCCTCTGCGCCCAATGCATCAACATCTGCAAGGACGTGCAGCAGGTGGACGCGCTGCAATTTCACAAGAAAGACGGCTTCACCCACGTCGTGGCCAAGGGTGACACGGCGCTCTACTGCGAATTCTGCGGCGACTGCCTGTCGATCTGCCCGGTGGGTGCGATCACCAATAAGTTCGCCAAATATCTCTACAAGCCCTGGCAGCTCGTCTCGACCGCGACCACCTGCGGCTATTGCGCCGACGGCTGCGAGATGATCGTCGACGCCAAGGAGCAGGAGGTGATCCGCGTCCGCTCGCCCTTCAGCTGGAAATCGAAATGGGGCACAAAGGAAGACACGCTGGGCGGCCACGGCGGCATCTGCGTGAAGGGGCGGTTCGGCTTCCAGCATATCAACAGCGCCGAGCGGCTCATGCAGCCGCTGCTTCGCCACGGCTCCGGCTGGGCGCCGGTGAGCTGGTGGGAGGCGACCGATCTGGTCGCCGGCCGCTTAGCCGAGATCAAAGCCCAGCACGGACCCGAGGCGATCGCGGGGCTGGTCTCCGCCCGCCTGACCAACGAGGAGCTTTACCTGTTCCAAAAATTCATGCGGACCGTGATCGGCACCAACCAGTTCGACGGCACGGCCCGGTACGGCCAGAGCAATTTCACCCAGGCGCTGCAGGCCGCGCTCGGCGTCTCCCGGCTCATGAACAGCTACGAAGAGCTGACGCTGGCTAATGCGATCCTGGTGATCGGCTCGGACCTCACCGAGGCCAACCCCATCACCGCGCTGCGGCTCAAGGAGGCGATGCGCTACTACAAGGCCAAGGTGATCGTCGTCAACCCGGTGAAAACGAAAATGGCCGCGCTGGCGACCCATCATCTGGCCATCCGGCCGGGGAGCGAAGGCCTCTTCTTGCAGGGACTCGTCCGAACGCTGCTGACAAACAATCTCGCTGATCCCGCCGTCGAGCAGGCGAATCCAGCCCTGTTGGAAACGCTGCGGTCGGCAACCGCCAGCTGGACCGACGAGGCGTTGGCCCGGGCGACAGGCATCGAGGCCTCACGCTTCAATGAGATTGCCGGCCTGCTGGCCGCGGGCCCGCGGACGATCCTGCTCTGCGGCGAAGGGCTGCTCAAGCAGCCTGGCGGCTACGCCAATGCGTTGACGCTGATCGAGGCGGCCTCGCTCTGCGGAGCGCTGTCCCGGCCCGGCGGCGGCGTGATGGCGCTGCAGGAAGAGAATAACGAGCAGGGGCTGATCGATTTTGGCGCCGCGCCCGAATGGCTGCCGGGACCGGCCCCGATCACCGATCCGACCTCCAAGCTGCGCGCCTCGGCGCTCTGGCAGGCGCCGGTGCCGGCTACGCCCGGCGCCACGCTGACGCAGATTCTGGAACGGGCGCGGCAGGGCGCGATCAAGGCGCTCTACATCATCGGCGAAAACCCGATCGAGACGTTGCCGTCGTCGATGCGCGCGGCCGAAGCGCTGGAGCGCGTGGAGGTGCTGATCTGCCAGGAGGTCTTCATGACCGAGACGGCCAAGCGGGCGCACGTCATCCTGCCCGCCTGCACGGCGGCGGAAAAGAGCGGCACCTTCACCAACCACGAAGGCGAATTGCGTCCGGTCGCGCGCGCCCTGGAGCCCAAGGGAGAAAGCCGGCCGGACTGGGAAATCTTCGAGGAGATCGGGATGAAGATGGCCCCCGAGTTCGCCTGCGGCAGCGTGGAAGAGCTGCAGCAGGAGATCGGCCGGCTGGTGCCGGGCTTCCCCAAGGCCCCGCCGCCCAGACGCCTGGAGGGGCCGCCGCATTTCGCCGCCGCGCATGTCGAGAGCGTAACGCGTCGCTATACGCAGCCGGCGGTGTCATCCCTGCCGGAGCACGCGCTGACGCTGCAACTGATTCCGATCCTCTATCATTCCGGCAAATTGTCGCTGCGGGCCGATGGGCTGACGACGATCTATCCCAAGGGGCGCCTGGCGATCAGCCCGCAGGACGGCGAGCGGATCGGCGCGGCGACCGGCGCCGTGGTGCGGTTAACGGCAGCCGAGGGTTCCCGACCGCCAGTCAACGTAGAGGTAGAGGTCCAGCCCGCCGTGCCGGCGGGGCTCTGTCTTTTCCCGGAACATTTCAACGAGCCGCCGGTCCGGGAGCTGGCGTCCGTGTCGATCGATAAGACCACCGGCGTCCCCTATATCAAGCGGGGCGCGGTCACGATGCAGCTCGTCACGCCCGCCCCCATTGCGCCCGTTTCCGCCAATGGCGACGGCGCGCTGGCGTCGGCTGAAGCGGCCGCCTCCGGAGAGACCGCATGAAGCCGTTCAAGGAATGGGTCAAACAGTTCACGTTCTATGAGATTCTTCCCGCAATGGCGATTACGCTGAAACACCTCTTCGTCCGGCCGGTCACGTTCCAGTATCCGCGCGAGCGCCGGGTGCTGCCCGATACGCACCGCGGCGCACTCTCGCTGCTGCGCTACCGCGACGGCACCGAGCGGTGCGTCGGCTGCGACCTGTGCGAGGCGGCCTGCCCATCCCGCTGCATCAAGGTGGTCAGCGCGGAGGTGCCGGGCAAACCGCTGGTGCGCTACGCGACGGAATTCTACATCGACATGACCAAGTGCGTCTTCTGCGGCTTCTGTGTGGAAGCCTGCCCGGTCAACGCCCTGGCCATGACCAAGCTCTACGCCTACTCGACCGAGAACAAGCGCGACCTGCTCTTCGACAAGGCCAAGCTCTACCAGATCGGCGAGCAATACTACGACGACGCGAAAGCCTATCTGGTCGCCCACAATCAGGAAAAAGCGGACGAGAGCGCCGAGCAGTACCGCTACAAGTTCCCCACCCCGCCACGAGCCCCGCAGCCCTCGCATCCAATGACCGCACCGCCCAACGACCAGACGCCCGCATGACGATAGCCGAGCATCGAGTTGACATGCGAGCCATGATGAAACCGTGTATCGGCGATGGGGGAGCTGAGGGGTGCATCTCCCCCTCAATCTGATGGTCGCGGATCTGTTTTTCTACTATTTCTCGGCGGCGACGATCGTCTCCGCCCTGCTCACCGTCGCGCTGCGCAACCCCGTGCAATGCGGCCTGGCGCTGCTGTCGGTCCTGGCCCATATCGCCGGCTTCTTCATCCTGCTGAACGCCGAGTTCATCGCGGCGATCCAGATCATCGTCTATGCCGGCGCGATCCTGATCCTCTATCTGTTCGTCATCATGCTGCTCAACCTCAAAACCGAGGAGCGGGTGCTCCATCCCCGCTGGCCGCTGATCGGCTTCTTCATCCTGATCGCGACCGGCGAGCTGTTGATCCTGCTGCTGGCCTCTCCCTTTGCGGGCCAACGGGGGGAGACGCCGCCCGACGTCGTGGCCGTCGTCGGCCACAGCCAGGCGCTCGGCCTCAAACTCTTCAGCACCTATCTGCTGCAGTTTGAGATCATCGGGGTCTTCCTCTTGGGCGCCGTGATCGGCGCCATCGTCCTGGCCAAAAGCGCGCAAGGCCTGACACGACAGTGAATCACCCATTCATGAACGCTTCCCGCAGAGCATGTCGCTGACCGGCTACGTCGTCGTCGGCCTGCTGCTCTTCGTGATCGGCCTGACCGGCGTGCTGATCCGGCGCAACTTCATCGTCATCCTCATGTCGGTCGAGTTGATGCTCAACGCGGCCAATCTCAACCTGGTCGCCTTCTCGCACTACCTGCACGACATGGCGGGCCAGATGACCGCGCTCTTCATCATCGCGATTGCCGCGGGCGAGGCGGCCGTCGGCCTGGCGATCATCATCGTGGTCTTCCGGGGCAAGATCGCGACCAACGTCGATCAAATAAATCTGTTGCGATGGTGAGATCTTGACCACAGCGCTCGCTTGGTCGATCCTCGCGTGGCCGCTGCTCGGCGTGCTGCTCAACGGCCTCTTCGGCTTCACGTGGCTGCGCCACCGGGCCCACTGGGTCGCGGTGGGCGCCGTCGGCGTCTCGTTCGCCTGCGCCACAACCCTCTTTGTGCAATTCCTGCAGGGCCGCGCGTCGATCAGCCTGACGCTCTACGAGTGGCTCTTCGGCGGGGGCTTGAGCGTGCACGTCGGCCTGCTGATCGATCAGCTCACGGCCGTCATGCTCATGGTGATCACGGGCGTGGGCTGGCTGATCCACCTCTACTCGATCGGCTACATGCACGACGATCCCGGCTATCCACGATTCTTCACCTACCTGAATCTCTTCATGGTGTCGATGCTCCTGCTGGTGATGGCCGACAACTACCTGCTCTTTTTCATCGGCTGGGAAGGGGTCGGCCTCTGCTCCTATCTCCTGATCGCCTTCTGGTATGAGCGGCCAAGCGCCACGGCCGCCGGCACCAAGGCCTTTGTGGTCAACCGGATCGGCGACGCCGGCTTCCTGCTGGGCGTCTTTCTCATCTTCGTCACCTTCGGCAGCCTCGACTATGCCACGGTCTTCCCGCGAGCGTCCGAATTGAGCAGTGCCACCGCGACGGCCATCACGCTCCTGCTGCTGGTGGGCGCGGTGGGCAAATCGGCCCAGATCCCGCTCTACACCTGGCTGCCCGACGCCATGGAAGGCCCCACGCCGGTCAGCGCGCTGATCCACGCCGCCACGATGGTGACGGCGGGCGTCTACATGGTGGTGCGCAACGGCGCGCTCTACGCGATGGCGCCTTTTTCGATGGAGACCGTGGCCGTCATCGGCGCCGTCACGGCCGTCTTCGCCGCCTCAATCGGCCTGGTCCAGTACGACATCAAGCGGGTGCTGGCCTACTCGACCGTCAGCCAGCTCGGCTACATGTTCATGGCGGCCGGCCTGGGCGCCTACGCGGCGGCGGTGTTCCACCTCATGACACACGCCTTTTTCAAGGCGCTGTTGTTTCTGGCCGCGGGCAGCGTCATCCACGCGCTGGGCGGCGAGCAGGACATCCGCAAGATGGGCGGGCTGTGGTCGAAGATCCCGGTTACCGCCTGGACCTTTCTGATCGGCACCATTGCCATCGCCGGCATTCCGCCCTTTGCCGGCTTCTGGAGCAAGGATGAGATCCTGGAAGCGGCGCTCCATCATTCCCCTCTGCTGTGGCTGCTCGGCCTGGTTGCCGCCTTCATGACCGCCTTTTATATGTTCCGCCTCTTCTTCGTCACGTTCCGCGGCGCCTCGCGGCTGACGCACGAGGCCGAGCATCATCTGCATGAATCGCCGCCGGTCATGACCGTGCCGCTCATGGCGCTGGCGGCGCTCTCCGTGCTCGGC
>JBFMAJ010000017.1:0-15853 GCA_040755775.1 Nitrospirota bacterium | reverse complement strand
CCGGCCGCCGCCGCCTGCAGCGTCCGGTCCCCGCCGAAGGAGCGATAGCTGCCCCGATAGGCGCCGTAGCGGGCATTGTACTGGAGGAACGCGTCCACGGTGGTGTCGGTGGCGTCGTCCTGCTCCACCAGCACCCGCCCCCCGAATCCCTCTCCCAAGGGCGGATTTTTTTGCACTTGGATCGTGGCGGCGTGAGCCTCGTCGGTTCTTCGGTAGCGCGTGGACACCGAGATTTGCCGCCCCGGAATGTAGACGAGCCCGGCCATGACCTCCATGGCGCTTTCGGCCTCGTTCGCCCACTGGACTCGAGCCGTCAGCGAAAGATTCTTGGACAGTTGCCGCGAGTAGCCCAGCGTCACCGCCTGCCGGTCCGGCCCCTCGTAGCGGCCGGCCACTTCGAAATTGACGGTGACCGAACCCAGCCGGCTGATGTTGTACCCGGCGCCGCCCGTCACTTCATACTGCTCGGCGGCGTCGGCCGGATCGGCGGAGACGGACGCGTAGTGCCTGTGAAATCCTCCGACCGACAAATTGGCGCTGAAGAGCCGGCTTTGGTAGAGGTACCCGATGCGTCCCGCGGCGCCGAACTTTCCGTCGGCGTTTCGGTTCTGGGCCAGCGACACCGTGACGACGCCGCCGGGCCGGACTCGAATCGACGCGGAGGGGCCCGCGTTGTACTGTTGCTTGAGCGTCTCCATTTGGAACGCCGCCGTGACCGACTCATTCACGCCGTACCGGTGGAATCCGGACAGCACCAGCCCGTCATACGAAAAAGACTCCCGGCCGAAGTTCGTCCGCAGAACGCCGATGTTGTAACTGTATTCATGGAGGCCGGGGTTGAGCAGGCTGTTCGACAGATAAAACGGCCGGACGATGCGCTGCTCGTTTCCAAAGGGGTCGGTCAGGACGATTTCCGCCACGCCCGCGCCCGCGCCGATCGAGAGGTTTCGCAGGTCGAAGTCCCCGGGGGCCAGCGTCTCCTGGCGGATCCGAAGGCCGTCCAAAAACACCTCCATCCGGGACGGGAAGGTGACGGCGCCCGACACGCTGGGCGTGGGATAGGGGATCAGGTGGGGATCCATCTGGTACACTTTCTGAACGCTCAGGCCGCCGACGTTCATGCTGTTCCCGATGTTGCCGGACGAGGCCAGGAAATCGCCGACGATGAGTCGTTGAAAACGGCGGCGGCGGTCATAGATCGCCCGGCTCATGAGGCGGACGAATCCGTCGGCCTGATCGCCCCCGGTGTAGATGGAGTCCGACAGGAAGAGCGCTTCCCCGTACCGGACGCCGAGCTCTTGGGAGATCTCCACCTGAGATGACGCCGAAGACAGGCTGGTATAGGTGAGCGCGTAATTGAGAAAGGCGCTCGTATCGCTCGGCTCCCGGACGTCCGAGCGCCGGGGCGGCCGGATATCGAGCACGTGTTTCTCGAAATAAGACGGAACGGCGACGATCCGCAGGCTGAGGGTCGGCTCGTCGAATGTGACCTCCACCTCCGGGATCGAGCTGAGCTGCAGGTAGGTTTCGCCGCCGATCTCGTAGGCCTTTCCTTCGAGGCGGCGCAGCCCCATCGCCCTCAAATCCTCCGTCCTGACCAGGAAGTCGCCGCGGTCGATCATGACGACGAAGTATTCCCCCTGATCGACGTGGTTCAGGACGATGTTGAGAATGACGGTCTCATCTCCCAGGGCGGGTCGGGGGATCATGGCGAGCAGGAGCCACAGGGCGCTACGGCGAGCAAAGCGTCGGAATGACATCCAGTTGATCGTGCAGCGTGAACGGCAGCGTTTTCACGTCCATGACGAACCGCGCGGTATCCCGGCACTCTTCCCGGGATACGGACAATTCATGCGACCGCATCGTCCCGGCCAGGAGATACCATCCGCTGAGGGTTCTCGAAAAACTCTCCGTTCCCTGAGCGTCGGTTCCCGTCACCTGGATCGATTCGATCCGGAAGTGGGCATTGCCGGTGTTGCGCACATCGATCCGCAGCTTGCCCTCCCCGAGCTGGACCTTCTCGATCGCGCCCTTCACCTCTTCCGGCACCGGCTTGACGAAGATGGGAACGCCGAACCGGATGGAGATGTCGATGCTGGCGCCTTCGCGCTTTTTTTGGGGTTCGGGGACTTCTTCGATGAACAGGCGGTAGGTCTGTTCCTTCTCCCGGGCGAGTTGCTTGACCCCGGCCCGGAGAATCCGCTTCTCGGCCTTCTCCAGCTTCATGAGCCTCGGAAAAAAGAGGATGTCGTCGGTCTCCGTGTAGCGGTCCTTCCCCCGTTCGTCCTGGGTCCACTCATACGCTTTGACCTGCAACTGCAAGGTTTCTTCGCCGTCATTTTGAATCGTGAGAATGCCGGTCTTCGTCTGCTGATCGAAGATGAGCCGGATCGGCGTCACCCGGAACTCGCCTCCCGGAGACAGGGAGGGCGCGGCCAGGCCGGCAAGCCCCACGATGAGCGCAAAAAAAATGTGGCCTCCGCGCGTCACGATGTTCACTGTAGCAGATGTTCTGAATTTAGGCAAAAACATGAGGATTCAGGGAACAATGTTCACCGTCACCGTGTCGGCATAGACGCCGGCGATGGCGTTCTGATAGCTGGCGCCGTTCAACGTCGCGGTGATGGTGATCGTCTGATCGGTGTTGCGGGGAATCGTGGCGGTGTCGGGCGTCAGGCTCAGGCTGTACGGCATGAACTGGGTCGCATCGATCGCGTGCCGCATCCGGTTGGCGTTGGCCCCGGTTTCATACAGGCCGTCGTCGTCGGAGATGAAAAAGGTGGCGAGGGGCGAACTGCCGGAGCATCGAACGATCAGGGACGCCGACACGGTGAGATTGACGGGATTCAGGGGATCGACGATGCCGAAATCGATGTTGGCGAGCTTGGGAGGGGAGAACCGGCAATTGCTGGACGAGAGGACCGTCGCGCGGACATTGATCACGTTCGAGTCTGCCGGCCACGCCCGACCGGCGGAAAACGCCAGGCCGATCGAGAGGATGAGTGCGCAGACGATGAGCGTGCGAAGCACCGGGCGGCCCTCCCAGGGCGGCTGTGGGGATGGGGGAGGGATGGTGGCCCATCCCTCCCTCCCCAACGCCGCCGCGCGTTACGGGGTGATGTCGAACGTGAAGCTGTCGGTATAGACTCCCGCAACGGCCGCCTGCACATCGGCCGCCAGCAGGTTCACGTTGAAATCATAGCTAATGTCCGTCGCCCCGCCCAGGCCGACGCCGGTCGGATCCGACAGGGTGTTGGCCGTATAGGGCAGGTTGTTCCCCGATCCGTCGGACATCGTCCGGGCGATGGACGAGCCATTCGCCGGAGCCACGGAGCCCGCGAAATCGATGCTGTAGGGCACGCCGCTGGTGCATCGGAACACGACCGCACCGGCCAGCGCGGTGGTGGCGTAGGTGGCGGGGTCAAGGGCGCCCCAGTCCATCAACGCCGGAGAGGATTGAATCGTGCAGGAGCCCAGCACTTCGGCGCGCACGTTGATCGTGGCACTGTCGGCGGCCAGACCGGCGCCGGCAGGCGCCAACGCAAGACCAACGGCAACGATCCATGCTGTGAGTTTTTTGATCATCTTCATCTTCGCCTCCGCTCGTTGTGTTCCGTTCCTCCGGACATCATCTTCCGACAATGCCCAAGAAAAAAGCCCTGAGCCACCGGACCCAGGGCCGAGCGAAAGCCGCTTCGGCAACCATCCAACCATGCCCCCATGCGATGGAGGTGTAGGTCGACAGCTTTGCGCCCCACCCTTTCGGAGTGGTTAGCCTTTATCGGTGGCTTCCTACTTCTGTCTTGCTGACCTTCACTGTAGCAGGGGCGGTCAATTTGTCAAGTTCGTCGGGCGGCGGTTTTTGATCGGCGGTGAGGAACGAGCGATCCTTGTCAGGGCGGTTCGACTGTGCTATTGTGCCTGCGCCCGAGTTGCGTTCATGGAGACCATGCAGGAGTGAGCACCCCGACAGGACAGCCGGCCGGCGGCGTCATTCGCAATGACGTCAAGGTCGCCTTTCTCGACGGCTCCAGCGTGACGGGCACCGTGGTCGGCTTCAACCCGCAACGGCCGACCTTCTATCTCCATCTTCACCAGGCCGACGATGAGGCGACGTCCAGGGAAATCGCCTTCGGCGGCGTGAAGATGATCACCTTTCTGCGCGACCCGGCGCAGCCGAAGCGCAGCCTGGGTTTCCCGCCCACCGCGAGGCTGGTGACGGTCCGTTTTCAAGACGGGGAGGTCATCCGTGGAATCACGCAGAGTTATGGGGGAGCCCGCCTGGGCTTGTTTCTCATCCCGACGGCGCTGGAAGAGGCGGAGCGCATCTACATTCCGGTCTCGGCGATCCGGGAAGTGGTATCGGTCAAACGGCTGGGCGAGATTCTGACGGAAGAAGGCATGGTGACGTCCGACAAGATCGAGCAGGCGCTCCGGGAGCAGCAAAAAATGCGCGAAGAGCCGATCGGACAAATTCTAGTCAAGCAACAGATCATCAGCGACGAGCAACTGGCCAAGGGGCTCCAGCTCCAGCAGCAGCATAAGGGGAAGCGCATCGGCGAAATTCTTCTGGACCAGGGATTTATTGAATCCCCGCAGTTGGACGAGGCCCTGGCGCTTCAGCGGCAGCGGCGGGACAAAAAGCTGGGCCAGGTCATGGTCGAGCTGGGCTACGCCACCCACAAGATGATCGGCATCGCCCTGGCGATTCAGTACAACGTGCCGTTTTTAGATTTGAGCGCCCAGTCCATCGATGCCGGGCTGCGTGAATTGGTGCCGGCCGAAATTGCCCGGCGATGGAACATTGTGCCGCTCAATGTGCAACAGAACATTTTGACCATCGCGGTCGCCGATCCCAACGAACACGGCGCCGAGGACGAGTTGCGGGCCAGAACCGGCCTCGTCGTCATCATGGCCGTCGCGACGCCGCAGGATATCACCCGGACGCTTGCCAAGTATTACGGAATATAGGCCGAGCGGCCGTGTTCAGCCCGCCTTCTTCAGCAAGGGCTTCAGCACCGGCCAGAGCCGCTCAACGATCACCCGGTAGCCGTCCGCGGTGGGATGAATGCCGTCGGGCTGATTGAGCTCCGCCCGCGCCGCCACGCCGTCCAGGAAGAAGGGGATCAGCGCGATCCCGCGCGCCTTCGCCAGCTCGGCGTACATCGCGGCGAATTGCCCGGTGTAGACGGGGCCGTAATTCGGCGGCAGCTTCATGCCGGCCAGCACCACGGCGGCGCCGGCGGCTTGCAGCCGGCGGATGATCTGATCCAAATTGTTCCGGATGTGTGGCAGTCCGATGCCGCGCAGCCCGTCGTTCGCGCCCAGTTCGAGAATGACGATGGAGGGTCCGTGCGCCAGCACGGCGTCCACGCGCCGCAGGCCGCCCGCCGTCGTGTCGCCGCTGGCGCCCGCGTTGACGACGCGGTGGGGAAAGCCGGCCTCGCGCAGCTTCTGCTGCAGCCGGGCGGGGTACGACTGCTCCAGCGGCACGCCCAACCCGGCGGTCAAGCTGTCCCCGAATGCGACGATCACGGGCGGCTGGTCGGTTTCATGGGCGGTGGCCAAGGGCGGGCAGAGCCACGGCAGGATCAGCGCGCCAGCCGCGAGCAGAACAAGACGGTACCGTCGTGGGTTCATGAGGGCGCAGTCCTTGCCGCGCATACCGTATAATACCACCTTATGGTCGATCGGGCCGACAGGAACGGCGCCATGATCCTGGTCGAACAGCTCACGATGCGCCTCGCCAGCGGCGGCCGGGAGGTGCTGATCCTCGACAACGTCGACCTGAGGGTCGCGCCGGGAGAATTTTTGGCCGTCGTCGGGCCGTCCGGCAGCGGCAAATCGACGCTGCTGGGGTTGATCGCCGGCCTGGATCGGCCGACGTCGGGCCGCGTCTGGCTGAGCGGCTCGGAGATTGTGGCGCTGCCGGAGGATGAGGTGGCCGCCCTCCGCGGCCGGCTCATCGGCTTCGTGTTCCAATCCTATCAACTGATTCCGACGATGACGGCGCTGGAAAACGTGATGATTCCGCTGGAGCTGGCCGGAGAGCGCGACGCCCGGGCGCGAAGCCGCCTGCTGCTGCGGACCGTGGGGCTGGAGCAACGGGCGCACCATTACCCGGCGCAATTGTCCGGGGGCGAACAGCAGCGCGTCGCCATCGCGCGCGCCTTCACGTGCGAGCCGCCGGTCCTGCTGGCCGATGAGCCGACCGGAAATTTGGATCAAACGACCGGCCGGAACGTCATCGACCTGCTGGTGCGGCTGCACAAAGAGCAACGGACGACCCTGGTGCTGGTCACGCACGACGCCGATCTGGCCGCCTCCGCCGACCGGATCATCACGCTGGTGGACGGCCGCGTCCAACGGGATGAGCGCCGGCCGGGCCGCTGAGAGTCCCTCGATGGCGGGGTCTCGCCGGCTCGGCTTTCTGGGCGTGATGGCCTGGCGCGAAACGCGCGGGGCGTGGCGCCATTTTCTCTTCTTTCTGGTCTGCATCGCCCTGGGCGTCGGTTCGCTCGTCGGCGTGTCGGGCTTTTCGGCCACGCTGGAACGGACGGTTCGCAAAGAGGCGCGCTCGCTCATGGCGGCGGACGTGCAGGTGCGCGTCAATCGGCCCTTGAGCGACGCGGGACGGGCCGCGCTGGAGTCGTGGCGCCGGCGCGGCGCGGAGGTGGTCGCGGCGAGCGAGTTGGTGGCGATGGCCGCCAACCCGGCCTCCGACGCGACGGCGCTCGTCGAGCTGAAAGCGGTCGAGCCGGGCTATCCGTTCTATGGTGAGTTGGCCGTTTCGCCGCCGGAGGCTGCGCGGGCGTTGGCCGATCCCGCGCAGGCGCTGGTCGAGGAAGGGCTGCTGACCCGTTTGGGGCTCGAACCGGGCGACCATTTTCAATTGGGCGGGGCCGATCTGCTGGTGGCGGGCGTAATCCTCAAGGAGCCCGACCGGGTGGTCGGCGCCTTCAGCCTCGGGCCGCGGGTGCTCATCGGCCCCGCGGCGCTGGCCGCCACCGAGCTGATCCAGCCCGGCAGCCGGGTCCGGTACCGCTATCTGCTCAAATTGCCTCCGGGGCAGCCGACCGCTCCCGTCGTGGAGGAGCTGGAAACGGCGTTGGCGCCCGAATTTGCGCGGGTGAGCGCCTACGACGACGCGCAGCCGCGGCTGCAACGCTTCCTGCAAAACTTGACCGTCTATCTCGGGCTGGTGGGGCTGATTTCGCTGCTGGTGGGGGGCATCGGCGTGGCCAACAGCGTGCGGGCCTTCATGCAGGAGAAGATGGACACGCTGGCCGTCCTGAAGGGGCTCGGCGCCGATTCTCCGACCCTGCTGCGGATCTATCTGCTGCAAACGCTGCTGCTGGGCGGGCTGGGAAGCCTGGCCGGCCTGGGATTGGGGGTGGGCGTGCAGTGGGCGTTGCCGTCCTTGATGGCGGGCTTGCTGCCGGTGCGCCTGGAGCCCGTCGCGGCATGGGGAGCCATGCTGCGGGGCGTCACGATGGGCGTGCTGACCGCCGGGCTATTCGCGCTCTGGCCGCTGCTGGGCATCCGAGCCGTGCCGCCAGCCCGGTTGTTGCGCCGCGAGGTTGACGAAGAGGCGATGTTTCAGGCCGGCGGGCGACGCCCGTGGGCGGTGGCCGCGGCGATCGTGTCGGCGTTGGCGCTGCTGGCGCTGTGGCACATCGGCCAATGGACGGTGGGCGCGACATTTCTCGGCGTGCTGGGCGCGGCGCTTGGTCTGTTGTGGGCGGGCGCGTGGCTGCTCGTGCGGGCCGCGCGCCGCCTGCCGGTGCGCCGGGCCCGCCTGCCCCTCCGGCAGGGCGTGGCCAATCTTCACCGGCCCGGCAGCCAAACCGTCACGGCCCTGCTCTCCGTCGGCATCGGCGTCACGGTGATGCTCGCCGTCGCCTTGATCGAAGTCAATCTGCTCCGCCAAGTGGATGACCATTTGCCCGAAGACGCTCCGACCTTTTTCTTCGTGGACATTCAACCCGATCAGGCCGACGGGTTCTCGAGCGTGCTTGTCCGGCGGGGGTTGCCGGCCGAGTTGACCCCGATTGTCCGGAGCCGGCTCCACGCGGTCGGCGAGGAGACGGTAGCTCAAATGAAATTGGAGGGGCGGGAGGACGCCTGGTATTTTCAGCGGGAGTATGTCGTGACGGCGCGGGCGGAATTGCCCAAGGGGAATCGCGTGGTGGAGGGCGCTTGGTGGCCGTCACGGCCTGGAACGGAGGAGCCGTTGATTTCCGTTGAACAGGAGGCCGCGCGCGGCCTGGGCGTCGGACTGGGATCCAGGCTGACGTTTGACGCGCAGGGCCGGCTGATCACGGCCACGGTGGCCAGCCTCCGCGAGGTCGCCTGGAGCAATCTGGGCACGAACTTTTTCATCATTTTTTCGCCGGGCGCGCTCGATGCGCTCACGCCGACCTATCTCGCCACCACGCGCACGGCCGCGCCGGCGGAGGATCTGCCGCTGCAGCGCGCCGTCGTGGCAGCGTTCCCGAACGTCACGGCCATCAACATGCGCCATGTGCTGGACGCCATCGGCTCGATTCTGAATCGAATCGCGCACGCGGTGCGCTTCATGGCCGCCTTCACGCTGGCGACGGGCTTGCTGGTGCTGGCCGGCGCGCTGGCCGCCACCCGCTACCGGCGCATTCGGGAAACCGTGATCCTGAAGGCGCTGGGCGCCACCCGCGGGATCATCGCCCGGATCTTCGCCGTGGAATATGCGGTGCTGGGCGTGACGGCCGGCCTGATCGGCACCGGCCTGGCCTGCCTGCTCTCCTACATTGTGGTGCGCTTCTTCATGATGCTGCCGTGGGAGTGGGACGGGGCGGTGCTGGCGATGGGCCTGGCGGCGGCGGTGTTGCTGACCGTGCTGACCGGGTTTTTAACGACCCTGCGGGTGCTGGGCCAAAAACCGCTGGCCGTGCTGAGGCGGGAATGATCTTCACGGAACGGGAGCGGCGGCTGATGGCGGACGCGGAGTTTTTTCCGCTGAAGGCCGCCGCCACGGACAAAGTCAAGGCGGCCCTGCTGCAATTGCGGGACAAGTTGAAGGCGGAGCTGGCCGCCGCTCGGCTGCCGGCGCCCGAGGGCGCCGATCTGGAGCGCGGGCAGTTGGTCAAGGGCGAGCACCTGCTCGATTTTCCCTATCAGTACCTCGATTTTCCCAAATGCTTTTCGCAGGGCGACATGCTCACGTTTCGGACGCTGTTTTGGTGGGGCCACCATGTCACGTTCGCGTTGATGTTGGGCGGACGCGAGCTGGCCCGGTACAAAGCGAATCTCCTGGCACGCTACGACGACTTGGCCGATCACGATCTGCATCTGTTGATGACCCAGACGCCGTGGGAGTGGCGACGGGGGGCGGACTACCTGCTGCCTCTTTTGCGCGGCAATCGCGAACGGGTGGCCGCGGCGCTCGCCGACCGGCCGTTTCTGAAGATTCATCGAATCCTCGATTTCGAGCACCCCGCGTTGAAGGACGGCACCTTCGCCGCCGAGGGACGAACCGTTTTTCGCCTGATGGCGCGGATTGCTGAGCCCTGACGTCTGGTCAAGACAATTACCGGGAGGGAGCCGGATGTAACGGGACCGGCCGCTCCACCTGAATCCACAGATTGAACGTGGGAGGAGCGGGCCCGTCCATCGCGGCCGGGGCCGGCTTGATGGCGGCGGGCTCCGAGTAGGAGAGCTGGGCCTGGTACCGGCCGTCGCGCGAGCGGAATCCATAGAGATCAAAGCGGCGCCGTGCGTTTTCATGGTGGGACAGGGACTGCGCCGTCCAGTCCCGCGATACACCGACCAACAGCTTCGCGAACTGCTCCGGAGAAATATTGGTCATAAAAATTTCACGCCGGCTGGACAAGTGCCGCCACGGCACGGGACCGATCTTGCCGTTCTCCGGTTGCGTCAATGGCAGTTGGGCGGGATCCAGATCGTACAGCGCGACGACGACGCCCTGCATCGTCAGGCCGGAACGCAGCGGATCGTAGGCCGGGTCCATCCAATGCAGGCGGACATGCGGATACATCGCCTCCCGCGCGCGCGCCCAATCCAGCACCGGCGGCGACTCATAGCCCGACGCCGGCGGCCCCAGGCGCTGAATCATCGTCTCCGCCGAGTCGCCGGGAAACGCGGCGCCCCCGGCCGGCCACCCGAGGAGACCTCCCAGCGCCGCCACCAGCAGCCATCGGCTCATGGGGACGGCAGGCCGATTTCCATGACCTGTCCCTTGTTTTGATCGTTCATATAGGCTTCCAGCGCGGTCAGCTCCGCGTTGCCGAGCGGGAAGGCTTTGCCTTGCAGGGGCACTTGGATGCACCAGTTGACCATCTCCTGCACCGTGATCACGCGTCCGAGCTGTGATTTAAACTTGGGAAAGGTTTCCGGGTGCGTGACCGTCGCATCGGGATGGCACATGTTGCACGCCATGCCGTTGGTGCCCAGATTGCGGTCGTGCCACAGCTCATCGCCGCGCTTGATCAGCCGCCGGATTTCCTCGTCGCTGCGTTGGACCAATTTGGGATCGAGCTGAGGGTTTTGCAGGTGCTTGCGCTGGGGGACGGCCGCCGGATCAGGGGCCGCGGCGATGCCGGCCGTCACAAAGGCGCCGAAGCAGAGCAGAACGAGCAACCAATAGGCGCTTCCACGGTTCATGCTTCCCCCTTTGCCCTTTTTCACGCCATGGGCGGACGCAACGTCCACAAAACATCTTCGTGCTTGATGCCGGCGCCCACCTCGTAGTTGGCCCAGCCCAAGCCGTCGAACAGCTTGCCCGGGTCGGACCGCGGCATCTGCCCTTTCAGCTTGAGCTCTTGGAACGTCGGCGGATAGGGATGGGGCCACGAGGTGGACACATGGCCGAGAATCTGGATGCGCCCTACCTGGTGCTGGACCGTCTGGTGGACGTGGCCGTGAAGCACGTGCACCGACGTAAATCGCTTGAGCAGGGCATGGACGTCGTCGGCATCCTCCGTCCAAAAATTCCAGGGACGATAGTAGTGGTAAAGCGGCGGATGGGTGAAGACGATCAGCGGCGTGTCGTTTTTGTAGGTGGACAGATCACGCTCCAGCCAATCCAGTTGCGACCGGCCCAGCGTGAAGGGCCCCAGCATGGGATGATTCAGGGTGCCGGCGATATCCATCCGTTCCTGGGGCGACAGTTTCCGGCTCGTCCAAAAATCGGGATAGAGGATGCCGTTCAGCCCGACCACGTGCACGCCCTTGTCGTCGAACGACCACGGAATGCCCGTCTTGATGAAATGCTTCTGGTAATAGTCGCCCATGTCCAGGTACCAGTCGTGCTCGCCGGGAATGTAGTAGACCTTCGGTTTCAGGCCGGCCATGATCTCTTCAAAATACTTGAATTGCTCGACCGAGCCGTCGTGCACGGCGTCGCCCATGTAGATGACCCAGTCGGGCGGCGGCGTCAACGCGTTGACCTCCTTGATGGCCGCCTCCAGGCGCGTCCGCATGCGTGGGTTTTTGGAGCCCATGGTATGGCTGTCGGCGATGAGGGCGAACCGCACCGTGCCCGGCTGGGCGGCGGCCTGACTGTAGGGCAGGGTCAACACGCTGTCGATGGTGGAGGCGACCACCACGGTGGCGCCCGTCAATGCCGTGGCTTTCAAAAAGCCCCGCCGCGTCACCCGGCGCGCCATCAGATCGGCCCGCGCGTCGAAGAGATGGCCATGGGCCGACACGCCCAGGGCGGCGGGCAGCGATTCAGTCAGCAGTTGATTCCACGGAACCCATGTTCGTTTCACTGGCCACCTCCCGGCGGGAACGATGCGGCGACAAGCCGGCTGATTCCTTAAAGGTAGTGAAGACGCGGAAAAAGTGCTATCGGGTAGATCCCTGAAACCGTCTGGGAAAAATTCCTGAACCCGTGGAATCAAATTGACACGGACGATCGATTTTTCGCATAAAAAGATAGAGGGCGGAAGGGGTTCCATGTCCACGCCGTTGACGGAGTCGGCCGCGCAGGCCGTCGAGGAGCAGGTGGTGGAGATTGTCGAGCGGCTTCTGGCCGAACTGGACGGCCCGCCGCTGCGACGAGCCGTGGCGCCGGACGACTCGCTCGATCGGGACCTGGGCATCGGCAGCCTTGAGCGGGTGGAATTGCTGCTTCGCCTCGAAGAGGCGTGGGGCGTCCGCCTGCCCGACGCCGTCATGGCGGGCGCGGAGACTCCCCGTGATCTGGCGGCCGCCATTCGGGAGGCCCGTCCGCCGGGGGCCGAGCCGGCGGCCAAGCCCCCGCGCGACGGCGTTCTGGCGGAGAAACCGCTGCCGGCCCGCCTCGCGGCGGCCGCACCCGGCGAGACCAACACGCTCATCGACGTCTTCCGCTGGCACGTTCAGGCCCATCCCGACCGGCTTCACCTCATTCTTCGGCAGGAGGAGGGCGCGGAAATGCCGGTCAGTTACGGAGAGCTGTGGCGCCAGGCGTCGGCGGTCGCCGCCGGATTGACGGCGTGGGGCATTCAGCCGGGCGACTCGGTGGCGTTGATGCTGAAAACTGAAATCGCGTTCTTTCAGGCGTTTTTCGGCATTTTGCTGGCCGGCGCGGTTCCAGTGCCGATTTATCCCCCCTTCCGGCCGGGCCGGATTGAAGAATACGCGCGGCAGCAAGCCGGAATCCTGCGCAACGCCGATGCGCGCCTGCTCGTGACGTTTCCGGAGGCCAAGCGCCTGGGGCGCCTGCTGCGCCCGGACGTTCCCTCAATGGATGGCGTGGCCGTCGTCGAGGAAGTGTCGCGGCAGCCGGCCGAGGCGACCCCCCCTTCGGCCGGGGCCGGCTCGCCCGCGCTCATTCAATACACGTCCGGCAGCACGGGCTCGCCCAAAGGCGTCCTGCTCTCTCACGCCAACATCCTGGCCAACATCCGCGCCATCGGCCGGGCCATCGGCATCACGGCCGAGGATGTCGGCGTGAGCTGGCTGCCGCTCTACCATGACATGGGGTTGATCGGCGCCTGGCTGACGCCGCTCTACTTCGGCATCCCCGTCGTCATTTTTTCTCCGCTGGCGTTTCTGGCCCGTCCGTCGAGATGGCTCTGGACGATCCATGCCCACCGCGCGACGCTGTCGCCCGCGCCCAACTTCGCTTTCACGCTCTGCGTGCGGAAAATCAGCGATGCGGAGCTCGAAGGGCTCGATCTGCGCTCCTGGCGGCTCGCGATCAACGGCGCCGAACCGGTCGATCCCGAGACGATCCGCCGGTTCACCGAGCGGTTCGCCCCGTACGGGTTTGCGCCCGAGACGATGTACCCGGTCTACGGGCTGGCGGAGGCGTCGGTCGCGCTGACCGTGCCGCCCCCGGGGCGCGCACCGCGAATCGACCGGATCGCGCGGGAGCCGTTTCAATGCGAGCGCAACGCGGCCCCCGCCCCCGCCGACGATCCTGATTCCGTCCGCTTCGTCTCCTGCGGCCGGCCGCTGCCGGGACATGACGTCCGGATCGTGGATGATGGGGGCAAGCCGCTCGGGGAGCGCAGCGAAGGGCGGATCCAATTCCGGGGGCCGTCGGTGACCGGCGGCTATTTCCGCAACCCGGAGGCGACGCGCGAAGCACTGTCCGGCGATTGGCTGGATTCCGGCGACCTGGGTTACTGGGCGGAGGGAGAGCTGTTCGTCACGGGGCGGCGCAAGGACCTCATCATCAAGGGCGGCCGGAATTTGTATCCGCAGGAGATCGAGGCGATCGTCGGCGAGTTGCCGGACGTGAGGAAGGGGTGCGTCGCCGCGTTCGGCCTGCCCGATCCGGATGCCGGAACCGAGCGGTTGGTGATCGTGGCGGAAAGCCGGGTGACGGCGGCTGAGCGAATCGAGGCGCTCCGATCGGCGATCGTCGATCGCGTCGTGTCGGGAGTGGGAATTCCGCCCGACGCGGTGGCCGTCGCGCCGCCGGGCTCGGTGCGCAAAACTTCCAGCGGCAAAATTCGGCGAACCGCCACGCGGGACGCCTATCGGCGCGGAGAATTGGCCGGCGGGCCCGGAGTCGCGCGGCAATGGATGCGGCTCCTGGCGCGGCAGGGGGAGACGCGCCTGCGGCGAATCGCCGGCCGTGTGCGACGGGGTCTCTATGGGTTATACCTCGGCCTGGTGTTGCTCGCCGTCCTGCCGGCGGGGTGGTGCGGCCTGCGGCTGGCGCGGACCGGCCGCCGGGCCGATCGCTTCGTCAAACGATGGTTTCGCGTGCTGCTTGCGCTGGGCGGGTGCCGGATCCGGCTATCCGGAGCGGAACGATTGACGAGCGCGGCCCCCGCCGTGCTGGTTGCCAATCACGCCAGTTATTTGGATGCGGCGGTGCTGCTGGCCGTGCTTCCCGAAGGCGTGAAATTTGTGGCCAAGCGCGAGCTGGCCCGCCGGCCGCTCATCGGGCTGGCGATTCGGAAAGCCGGCCACCTGACCGTGGAACGGTTTGCGGGCGCGCGCAGCGCCGCCGACGCGGAAGCGGCCACGTCGGCGTTGCGCGCGGGCGCCTCGCTGCTCTTTTTCCCGGAAGGCACCTTTGTCCGTTCGCCGGGCATTCTGCCGTTCCGGCTGGGCGCCTTCAAAGCGGCCGTCGAGACGGGCCGGCCGGTGATTGCCGTCGGGCTGCGGGGCACCCGGATGCTGCTGCCGGCGGGAGCGTGGTTGCCCAAGCCCGGCACGGTTGACGTGATGATCGGCGGGCCGATTCAGCCCGAGGGGAAAGAATGGCCGGAGATGGTGCGCCTGCGGGAGGAATCCAGGCGCCGGGTGGCCTCGCTGGCGAGCGAACCGCCGGTGTCGATCGGGCCGGCGGCTATCCGGACCGGCGCCAATAATCGGGCGGAAAATCGTCGACCAACAGCGCCTCGCGGCGGCGCGCCTCCGCCGTCCTGGCCAAGCCGGCCTCGGCGTCGGTCAGAACAAGGCGCCGCACCGCCTCATCGAGCAGGGAGTCGCCCTCCAACGGCGGCAGGCGGCCGGCATAAACGGCTTCCCGCAACGCCTTCTCCACCGGCTCGGCGGTGCACACCGCCCGCAGTGCGGTTTCCAATCGCCCCAATGAATCGCTGGGATCGTCGGGCAGGCAGATGCCGGCCGTCAACCGGTCGCGCGCCCCGGACGGCTCCAGCAACAGCGCGGCCACGCGGCGGCCCAGTTCATCGGACGGCGGACGATAGGCCCGGCCCAGCGGGAAGATGAGCCGCCGCAACAGCCAGGCGGCCGGCCGGTTGGGAAAATTGCTGAAAATTTCGCCGAACCGCCGCTGGATCACCCGCAAGCTGTGCGCGCAGACCCATTGAACGAGGGGCAGATCGCCGCCCGGCCGGCCCTGATCCTCAAACCGTTTCAGCGCGGCGGAGGCCAGATAGAGATAACTCAACACGTCGCCCAGCCGAGCCGAGAGCGATTCTCGCCGCTTGAGCCCGCCGCCCAGCAGCAGCATCGCCATGTCCGAGGTCAGCGCGAAGGCCGCGCTCATCCGGGTGAATTGCTGATAATAGCGGCGGGTGGCCCCGTTGCCGGGCGCGGCGGCGAAGCGCGCACCCGTCAGGCCGTGCCACAGTGACCGGGCCGCGTGGCCGACGGCCGCGCCGATGTGGCCGAAGAGCGCCGCGTCGAAGGCGGCGAGCCCGCGCGCCGGGTCGGGATCTTCCGCCGCCTTCATTTCCTTCAGCAGATAGGGGTGGCAGCGGATCATCCCCTGCCCGTAGATGATCAGGTTGCGGGTCAGGATGTTGGCGCCCTCGACGGTAATGCTGATCGGCACCGCCTGATAGACCCGCGCCAGATAGTTGCGCGGCCCCATGACGATGCCCCGCCCGCCGTGCACGTCCATGGCGTCGTCGATGACCGTGCGCATCAGCTCGGTGAGATG
>JBFMAJ010000016.1:0-16276 GCA_040755775.1 Nitrospirota bacterium | reverse complement strand
GATCTGGACGAGGGCGAGGCGGGCGAAGAAGCGCCGGCCGAGCCCGAGGATCAGGCGGCCGGCGCATAAGCGGGGGCCATTTGCTGGCCGCATGGCGATAGCCGAGCATTGGTTTGACATGCGAGCCATGATGAAACTGTGTATGGGCGATGGGGAAGCTGAGGGGGAGATGAGCATCTCCCCCTCAATCGGATAGTCGGAGTTTCCGGGGATGGGACGAAGGGCGGCCTTTGCCGTGACCGCGCCGGCGAAGGTCAATCTGATTCTGCGGGTCGGCCCAAAACAGGCCGACGGGTATCATTCCGTCTTTTCCATCGTTCAGCAACTCTCGCTCGGGGACCGGCTCCGCGTGACCGCCCACGGCCGGGCGATCCGATTGACCAGCCGGGGCGTGGCGGTGCCGGCCGGCCGGGCCAATCTCATCGTGCAGGCGGCCGAACGGTTGCGGCGAGCCGCCGGGGTATCGGCCGGCGCGACGGTCGAACTGATCAAAAAGATTCCCATCGGCGCCGGCTTGGGCGGCGGCAGCAGCGACGCGGCCGCGGCGGCGCTGGCGCTCAACCGGGCGTGGGGCCTCGGTTGGTCACGGCCTCGGCTGGCCGCCCTGCTGGCTCCGCTCGGCAGCGATATTGCGCTGTTTTTCGCCTCCCCATTGGCGCTGGTGGAAGGCACGGGCGAGCGCGTCCGCTCCCTGCCGCACCCGCTTCCCGCGGCCTGGCATTTTGTCGTCGTCTACCCCGGCGTCGTCTCGTCAACGGGGGCGGCGTATCGGTTGCTGGATCGATGGAGGCGGGAGCGGAGGCGTGCGGCTCGGTTCCCATTGACACCCCGGGAGCGAGAGATTATAATCCATCGTTTCCTGCGGGAAAACCGGCGGCTCGGACGGGCGGCTCGGCTCGCCAATGATTTTGAGCCGGTGATCACGGCAACCTTTCCGGCCGTGCGCGACGCGGGCCGGCTGCTGGCCGACGCCGGCGCCGTGCGCGTACTGCTGTCGGGAAGCGGATCGGCGGTGTTCGGCCTGTTTTCGTCCGCCCGCCAGGCCCGGGGGGCCGCGGCGGCGGTGCGGCGGGCCAGGCCCCAGTGGGGGGCGTGGGCGGCGCGTCCGTTGCGGCGCGCGGCGCCGGTCAGACCGGTTTCCGCGGCGCGCTCCGGTTAAGCCGCGTCACGGCGCGCGCCGGAATTGGACGCTCATTCGGAGGTCGTCCAATCGGCAGGACGTCAGCCTTTGGAGCTGAAGATCGGGGTTCGAGACCCTGCCTCCGAATTATCACGCAGACAGACATCGCACTCATCATAACGCACAGAATAACGCACAGAGATCCAATGCAGGGGGCGGAGCGATAAATGCGGCGTGAAATGCGTGTGTTTACCGGAAACTCCAACGTGCAACTGGCCGAAGAGATCGGCAAGGAGCTGAAGCTGCCGATCGGGCAGGCGATCGTCTCCCGATTCAGCGACGGGGAGATCAGGGTCCAGTTGGACGAGAACGTCCGCGGCATGGACGTGTTCGTGCTGCAGTCCACCTGCGACCCGGTCAACACGCACATCATGGAGCTGCTGATCATGATCGACGCGCTGCGCCGCTCGTCGGCCCAGCGGATCAACGCCGTCATTCCCTACTACGGCTACGCCCGGCAGGATCGCAAGGACCAGCCGCGCGTGCCGATCACCGCCAAATTGATCGCCGATCTGATCACCACGGCCGGCGCCACCCGCGTGTTGACGATGGATCTGCACGCGGGGCAGATCCAGGGGTTTTTCAACATCCCGGTGGACCATCTGTTCGCGACGCCGGTCTTTTTGGATTACTTCCATCAATTGGACCTGAAAAATCCGGTGGTCGTCTCGCCGGACGCGGGCGGCGTGGAACGGGCCCGGGCCTTCGCCAAGCGGCTGCGCGCGAGCCTGGCGATCATCGACAAGCGGCGGGAAGGGCCGAACCAGGCCAAGTCGATGAACATCATCGGGGAGGTGAGCAAGCGCGACGTCATCATCATCGACGACATGATCGACACGGCCGGGACGATCACGCAGGGCGCGGCCGCGTTGCGGAAAAAGGGCGCGCTGCGCATCGTCGGGTGCAGCACGCACGGGGTGTTGTCGGGCCCCGCGCTGGAGCGGCTGACCGAGTCGGAAATGGACGAGGTGGTCGTGACCAACACGGTGCCGCTCAACGGCAAGAATAAGACCTGCCCCAAGCTGAAAGTGCTCAGCGTCGCGCCGTTATTGGCCGAGGCCATCAAGCGGATTCATGAAGAACGGTCGGTCAGCTCGCTGTTCGTGTAGCGCCGACATCCGATAACCAATCAACGAGGGATCTATGCGACGGGTGGATTTGGCAGTCAGTGTTCGGCAGACGGCGGGCAAGGGCGTGGCTCGAAAGCTGCGCCGCCAGGGATTGCTGCCCGCGGTGCTCTATCATCAAGGCGCCTCCGTGCTGCTGAGCGTCAACGAGAAGGAGCTGGAGAAGTTGCTGGAGACCAGCGCGGGTGAGCACGCGTTGATCAATCTCACCGTGACGGACGGCGGCCGGCAACGCCAGTGCGTCGCCATCGTCCGGGAGTATCAACGCGATCCGGTGACCGATCAGGTGCTGCACGCCGACTTGTTTGAGATTTCGCTGGACAAGCCGTTGCGCGTGCCGGTGCCCCTGCACGTGATCGGAGAGACGCCCGCGGGCGTGAAAGAGGGGGGCGTGCTGCACCATCATCTGCGTGAAGTCGAGGTGGAGTGCCTGCCGCTGTCGGTTCCCGACGACATCAAAATCGACGCCTCCGCGCTGCTGATCAACCAGTCGCTCTACGTGAGGGATCTGGCCGTCGATCCGGCGGTGAAGATTCTGACCCCGCCGGAGCAGGCCGTGGTGTCGGTGGCGGCGCCGATTTCGGAGGCCAAGCTGGAGCAATTGCTGACGGCCACCGCCAAGGAGGCCAAGGAGCCGGAGCTCGTCAAGAAGGAGAAGAAGGAAGAAGAGGTCGCGGCTGAGGGCGCCGCCAAGCCCGCCGCGGCCGGCAAAGAGGAAAAAGAGGTCAAGGAGGAGAAGAAGGAATCGAAAGCCAAGGGATGAACGGGGCGCTGCTGGTCGGCCTCGGCAACCCCGGCTCCCGCTACCGGGCCAGCCGGCACAACCTCGGGGCGGACGTGATCGAGCAATTCGCCGCCCGGCACGCCATTTCGCTCATCTCCGAACACGCGCTCTTTTCGTTTGGCGCCGGCCGCATCGACGATCATCCGGTCGGCGTCGCCATTCCCCGCACCTTTATGAACGATAGCGGCCGGGCGGTGGCCGCCCTGCTGGCCACGCACCCGTTTCTCCCCGAATCCATGCTGGTCGTCTTCGATGACATGGATCTCCCCCTCGGCCGGCTGCGCTTCCGCCGGCGCGGCGGCGACGGCGGCCATTTGGGGGTCCGCTCGATCATTGACGCGCTGCGGACCGACCGCTTCTGGCGGCTCAGGCTGGGCATCGGCCGTCCCGGCCCTTCCGGCGACGCGGTGGAGCATGTTCTGGCGGTTGCTCCGAAGGAGCCGGCGCTGGATTCCATGAAGCAACAGGCTCTGGAGGCGTTGCAGTGCCTGGTGGTCGAGGGCCCCGACGCGGCGATGAACCGCTACAATCAACGCCCGGCGGAGTAGGATTCCGGCATGGCGCTTCGTTGCGGGCTGGTCGGCCTGCCCAACAGCGGAAAATCGACGCTCTTCAACGCCCTGGTCAGCGGCACGGCCGCCGTGGCCAGCTATCCCTTCTGCACGATCGATCCCAACATCGGCGTGGCCGCCGTCCCCGATGACCGGCTGACCCGGTTGCATGAGATCTATCCCACGGCCAAGGTGGTGCCGGCGATGCTGGAAGTGGTCGACATCGCCGGTTTGGTCAAGGGCGCCAGCCAGGGCGAGGGACTGGGCAACACCTTTTTGAGCCATATCCGGAACGTCGATGCCATCCTCCACGTCAGCCGGGGGTTCGTGCACGACGATGTGCCCCATCTGTATGGCGAGCCCGATCCGCTGCGCGATATCGCGTTGATCGAGACCGAACTCTTGCTCTCCGACCTGGAGCTGCTGCGCCGGGCGGCCGACCGCGCCTCCAAGCGGGCCAAGGCCCAGGATGCCGCCGCGCAAAAAGAGGCGGCCGTGCTGGCGGAATGGCTGGCCTGCGCCGAGCGGGGGGACGCCGGCGCGCTGGCGCAACTGGCGTCGCGGGAAACATTTCAAGCGCCGGCGATCACCGCCCTGCAATTGCTGACGACGCGGCCGGTGCTCTATTTATTGAACGTCGGCGAGAAGCCGGCGCCCAGGCAGGCGGAATGGGAGGCGGGATTGGACAAGCTCACGCGGGAGCGCAAGGCCCGCTGGCTGCGGTTCAACGGCAGTCTGGAGGCCGAGCTGGCGGCGCTGGCGCCGGAGGAGCGGACGCTGTTCCTCAAAGAGCTGGGGCTGGCCGAATCGGGCCTGGCCGCCGTTGTCCGGGAGGCCTACGCGCTGCTGGGGCTGATCAGTTTTCTCACCGCCGGCGAAAAAGAGGTGCGGGCCTGGCCTCTTCGGGCCGGCTCCACCGTGGCGGAGGCGGCGGGCACCATTCATTCCGACATGCAGCGCGGCTTCATCAAGGCGGAAGTGGTGGGCTATGAGGAGTTTGCCGCCGCCGGTTCGATGGCGGCCGTTCGTGAGCAGGGAAAGCTGCGCATTGAGGGGCGCGATTATATCGTCCAAGACGGCGACATCCTGGTGATCCGGTTCAACGTTTAAATAACCCTTGCAGGTTCTTTCGTTGGTATGGTAGATAAACGGTGCCCCGGTCCACGGCTCCTCAGGGAATCGATATCGGGCTGTGAAGTCACACAGATACGAGGTGGCAATGCCGCATTATGAAACGATGGTGCTGGTCAAACCGTCCATTTCCGACGAGGAAGTCGGCGGAATCACGGAAAAGCTCCGCGGTCTGCTGACCAAGGCGGGCGGCCAGGTGACGCACGCCGTTCAGTGGGGGAAGAAAAAGCTCGCCTACGAGATCGGCAAGGAAAAGAAAGCGGTCTACATCATTTTCCGGTTTGACGCGGAAGGGGCGGCGGTCAAGGAGTTCGAACGGGCCTGCCGGCTGGATGAGCAGATCATGCGGGTGATGACCGTGGCCATGGCGCCGGACCAGGCCGTGCCGGTGGCGGCGGCCCCCGCGCCGGTAGCCGGCGGCGCCCCGGCGGAGTCCCATGATTAGCTTCAATAAAGTGATTCTGATCGGGAATCTGACCCGGGACCCCGAGGTGCGGTTTACGCCCAGCGGCACGCCGGTGGCCAACTTCCGGATCGCCGTCAATCACCGGTACAAGCAGGGCGGCGAAATGAAGGACGACGTCTGCTACATCGACATCGTCGTTTTTGGAAAGCAGGCGGAGTCCTGCGGACAATACTTGAACAAGGGCGACGGCGTCATCGTCGACGGCCGGCTGCAGGAGCGGCGTTGGGAAACGGACGACGGCCAGAAACGAAGCAAGTATGAGATCGTGGCCCAGCAAGTCCGGTTCCTGCCCAAGCGCGGCGGAGGCGGTCCCGCGGCGCATGCGGACGAAACGCCCGCCGCCCCCGCGGAAGAGGCACCGGTCGAAGATGATGTCCCCTTTTAGCGTATGGCGATAGGAGCGCGAATGGCGGTGCGGGAACGGGAACAGGAGCGGGAGGGCGGACGGGGGCGGGACCGGGAAGAATCCCGGTTCTTGCGCCGGAAAGTCTGCCGGTTTTGCACGGAGCGGGGCCTGTCAATCGATTACAAGGACGCCTCCCTGCTGCGCAATTATCTGTCGGAGCGGGGGAAAATCGTGCCACGGCGCATTTCCGGCACCTGCGCCTTGCACCAGCGGGAGCTGACGCTGGCGATCAAGCGCGCGCGCGTCGTGGCGCTGCTGCCGTTCATGGACGAACGCTGACCGTTCCGATGGCCAAGCGACGCAGATCGGTCAAGTCGGCTGCGCCGGCCCGTACATCGTCCCGTAAAACCCCGACTCAATCCCCCCGGTCCTTTCTTCCCCGCGCGCGCCGGTACTGGCTGCCCTCCCCCTTGCTGGTGCTGGAGGTGCGCGGGAAAGACTACGAGAAGGTCTTTATCGGCTACGCCGAAAATCTCAGTCTCGGCGGCCTCATGCTCTCCACCCCCAAGCGGCTCAAGCCCGGCGACCGCTTCCCGGTGCAATTCGTTCTGCCCGATCGCACCTCGACGGTGCAATGCACCTGCGAGGTGGTCTGGCGACGGGACAGCTCCGGCGCGCCGTCGACCGGCGTCGGGCTGCGGTTCGTCGGCATCGGGGACGAGGCCCGAAAAGTCCTGGATCAATGGATCCGCCGGGAGGGCAAGCAACTCGCACCCTAAGCCGAGCGTCGGTTTGACACGCAAGCCATGACGATAACACGTACGGCGATGGGGGTTGTCAGGGGGAGCTGAGCATCTCCCCTTGACTTTAATGGAGCAGCGGAAGTCCGAGCGCCGGGGCCGCGTCAACGATGACCGCCGCGTCAAGGAGCGGCGGCGGTCGGATCGCCGGCGCGGCGACCGGCGCGCCGGCCAGCGGCGGGCGCTGTGGTGCGGCGTCTGCCGGACGCAACTCACGCCCCAAGGCTATTGTCCCACCTGCAGGGTCCGCATTGTGTCGCTGCGGCCATAAACCGGCGCGGGGCGTTTTCTCCCGCGAATTCTTTTGGGCGCTGCTCCTTGTTCTGCCGGCGGCTTGTGCCACGTTGCCCCACGCGCCGGCCGTCCGGGAAACGGGCGTCGCCTCCTGGTACGGGGAGCCGTTTCACGGCCGGCTCACCGCCAGCGGCGAACGGTACGATATGCACGCGCTGACGGCGGCGCACCGGGTGCACCCGTTCGGCGCCCGGCTTCAGGTGACCAATCTGGAGAACGGCCGGGCGGTGATCGTCCGGGTGAATGACCGGGGGCCGTTTGCGCGCGGCCGGATCATCGATCTGTCGTTCGCGGCGGCGACGGCCATCGGCATGATCGGGAACGGCACGGCGCGCGTTCGCGTCGAGCGAATGGCCGACGGCGAGGCGGCGAACGGGGAGGAGCCCGCCTACACGGTGCAGGTCGGGTCGTTTCAGGATGAGGCGGCGGCGGCCGCCGTGCGGCAGAGGCTGGCCGCCCGGTACGCCGACGTGTTCGTCACGGCGGTCACGCTGGACGGCGTGCCACACTTTCGGGTGCGCGTGGGGCGCGTGGCGACGATCGACGCCGCCGAAGCGCTCGCCCGCCGTCTGAGCCGGGAGGGTTTCACGCCGTTCGTCACTCGACAGGATTCCGAGGCGATGTTACGATGAGACGCATGGAACAGGGCGGACGCAGGATCCGGCAGGCCGGATTCACCATGATCGAGCTGATGGTCGTGGTGGCCATCGTGGGCATCCTGGCGACGCTGGCCATCCCTTCATTCCGGCTCTCGGTCATCAAGGCCCGGGAAGCGGTGCTCAAGGAAGACCTCTTCGTCATGCGGGATCTGCTGGATAAGTACTACGCCGATCACGGCACCTATCCGCCCACGCTGCACGATCTCGTCGAGAAAGAGTATCTGCGCGCAATTCCGGTCGATCCGTTCACCGACAGCGCCGACACCTGGGTGGAAGTCTATCTGTCGGGCGCAACCGGAGAGAGCGGCATTTTCGACGTGCACAGCGGCAGCGACCGCGTCGCGCTCAACGGCACCGCCTACAATGAGTGGTAGTTAGCGTTTGGGCGAGACGGCCACGGCCAGGAAGAAGAGCGCCGTCGCCAGCAGGATGATCGTCGCGCCCGAGGGCAAGTCGAACCAGTACGAGAGCAGCAGCCCGCCGAACATCGAGCCCCAGGCCAGCCCCGCCGCGCAGAGCATCATCGTCCATAAGCGTTGCGTCAACTGTTGCGCGGCGGCCGCCGGGATGATCAGGAGCGCAAAGACGAGCAGCGCGCCCACGGCCTTCAGCGCCAGCACGATGGTGAGCGCCACCAGGCTGAGCAACAGGAACAAGATCGGCGTGGCCGCGATGCCCGAGGCTTCGGCCATTTCCTGATCGAAGGCGATGAAGTGCAGCTCCTTGAAGAAGAGCGCGATGCCGGACAACCCCACCAGCCCCAGCCCCGCGATGAGCCACAGCTCTCCCCTGGTGACCGAGAGAATGCTGCCGAATAGATAGCCGTAGACTTCGGCGTTGTAGGTCCGCATGAGCCCGATGAAAAAAATCGCCAGCGCCATGCTGGCGGTGTAGAAGATTCCGACGGAGACGTCGAAGGCCGCCTTCCGCCGCTCGTGCAGCGCCTGCACGATCCAGACGGTGCCGAGGCCGAAGGCCAGCGCCGTCCCCATCGGATGCACGCCCAGCAGATAGCCGAGCGTGACGCCGGCGAAGGCCGAATGGGCCGTGCCCGCGCCGATAAAGGCGAGCCCGCGCAGCACCACGAAGACGCCGATGGCGGCGCAGAGCGCGCCGATGATCAGGCTGGCCGCCAGCGCCCGCTGCATAAATCCGTATGCGAGGAATTCAGGCATGATGATGGTCGGCCACGATCACGTAAGCGCCGCCGGCATGATTGGTCACGATCGCCGTCTCCCCGTAGACCGGCGCCAGGGTTTCTTTGGTGAGGATTTGAGCCGGCGGTCCGATGGCGACCAGTCGTCCGTTCAACAGCGCCAGCCGGTCCACCGCCGGGCTGACCAGATTAATATCGTGCGTCACGAAGAGAATGGTAAGCCCCCGTTCCCGATGCAGGCGGCGGACGAGCGCCAGCAGGGAGGCCTGCGTCGGCGCGTCGATGCCGGTGGTCGGCTCATCCAGCAGCAGCACGCGCGGCTGTTGCGCCAGGGCTCGCGCAATGAAGACCCGTTGCTGCTGGCCGCCCGACAACCGTCCGAGCGGGCGGTCCCTGAGCTCCAGCAATCCGACCTCGTTCAGGGCCGAGGCCGCCAGCTCGCGGTCGGCCTCGGCAGGCCGGCGGAACAGGCCGATCGTGCTGTAGCGGCCCATCAGCACGGCCTCGAAGACCGTGACCGGAAAGTTCGGGTCGGTGCGGCTGCGCTGGGGCAGATAGCCGATCATGGCCCGGTGGTGGCAGCGCAGCTCATGGCAGGTGCAATCGAAGATCGCCGCCCGCCCCTGGGTGGGCGCGATCAACCCGAGAATCGCCTTGAGCAGCGTCGTCTTCCCCGAGCCGTTGGGGCCGATCACTCCGAGAAATTCGCCCGCCCCGACGGAAAAACTCAGCGAATCGAGCGCCGGCCTGCCGTCGTAGGCGAAGCTGGCGTTCTGAAACTCGATGATGGGAGCTCCCGCGGCCGGCGGACGGGCGGCGGTGGGCGGCTTGTCGCTCATGGGGAGGCCAGCGCGCCGATCAGCGCGCGCGCGTTGTACTCGAGCATGCCGAGGTACCGCTCGGTGCCCGGCGGGCCGCCCGGCATGGTCACCGGCGTCAAGGTCACCACGGTGGCGCCCGTCTCCTCCGCCAGCATTCGCGGCAGCTTGGGATTCATCTGCGGCTCCATGACGATGACCTTGATGCCCTTCTGCTGGATCAGCTTGGTCAGCGAGGCCAGTGTCTTGGCGGAGGCTTCGCCGCCCGGCTGCTCCAGGATGACGCCTTCAATCTTGAAGCCGAACCGCCGGGCAAAATAGGGCCAGGCGTTATGGTGGGTGACGATGCGCCGGTCCCCCAGCCGCTTGACCTGCTCCTGGATGGCGGCCTGAACGGCGTCGATTTCCTTCAGATAGCGGGCCTGATTGGCCAGAAAGGCCGCGCGATGGGCGGGCGCGGCCGCGATCATCGCCTTGGCGATCGTGTGGATCATCGTCTTGGCGTTGACCGGATCGAGCCAGACGTGGGGATTGCCGAACGAGGAGGCATGCGGCTCGTGGTTGTTGCCCGGCTCCGGATCGCGAATGAGCGGAATGCCCTGGCTGCTGGTGACGACGGTCAGCCCCGGCCGCTTCGCCGCCCGGAGCATCGGCTCCGCCCAGATCTCCAGGCCGACGCCGACCTGCACGAAGAGCCGGGCGCGGCTCACGGCCTCCAAATCGCTGGGTTTGGGCGTGTAGGTGTGCTCGTTTTCCAGGCCGGTGAGCAGGCTGGTGACTTCGACGTGCGGCCCGCCGATCTGCTCGACGAACTCCTTGAGCATCGGCAGGGTGGTGACGACCCGGATCGGCTCCTGGGCCCGCACGGCGGGGGAAACAAGCAGAAACAAGACGAATGGCAAGAGATATCGGGAAACTCGCGGCATGAAGCGAACCACACGATAGCATAAATTTAAGGGGTTATGGTAGGGGCGGGTTTGAAACCCGCCCCTTGATTCAAGCATGCAATTCCGTTACGCTGGCGGCCGACTATGCGCGTGATCGGGCTCATGTCGGGCACGTCGATGGACGGCATCGATGCGGCGCTGGTCGAGATCACCGGCCGTGGGCGGGCCATCCGGCTGCGCCTGCTCGATTTTCTGATCGTTCCCTATCCGCCCGCCTTCGGCCGCAGGCTCTTGCGGCTGGCCTCCGGCGAGCCCATCGAGGCGGCCGAGCTCTGCCGGGTCAATGCGCTGCTGGGCGAGCATTTTGCCCGCGCCGCGCTGCGCCTCATGCGCCATGCCGGCGCGGCGCGCTCCGGCGTGGGGCTGATCGGCTCGCACGGCCAGACCATTTGCCACCGGCCTGAGCCGGAGCGGTACAACGGGTATGTGATTCGCTCCACGCTCCAGATCGGCGAGCCGTCGATCATCGCCGAGCGGACGGGCATCACGACGATCGCCGACTTCCGTCCGCGCGACCAGGCGGCCGGAGGCCACGGCGCGCCGCTCACCCCCTACCTGCACGACGTGCTCTTTCGCCATCCCCGGCGCGGCCGCGTCATCGTGAACATCGGCGGGATCAGCAACGTGACCTGGCTGCCGGCGGGCTCGACGCGGCTATCGGCCTTCGACGCGGGGCCGGGCAACATGCTGCTGGACGGCATCATTCAGGCGAAAACCGGCGGACGGCTGCGGATGGACGCCGGCGGCCGGCTGGCCGGCCGGGGCCGGGTCTGCGGGCCGCTCCTGGCCCGGTTGCTGGCCCATCCCTTCGTGCGCCTGCAGCCGCCCAAAACGACGGGCCGGGAGCAATTCGGCCTCTTGGCCATGAAGAGCCGCTTCGGCCGCTATTGGTCAACGCTGCCGACGGAAGATCTGCTGGCCACGGCCGCGGCCTTCACCACGGGGGCCATCGCGTCCAGTTGCCGTCGCTTCATTCGCGGATCAATTGATGATCTGATCGTGGGGGGCGGCGGCGGCCTGAATCCCGTGCTGATGCGCAACCTGCAATCAGCGTTGCCGTCGGTCCGGGTCGGCACGATGGAGGCCTACGGCTACGACAGCCGGGCGATCGAGGCGATGGCGTTTGCGCTGCTGGCCTACGAGGCGTGGCACGGCCGGCCCAACAACGTGCCCGCCGCCACCGGCGCCGGGCGGCGGGTGGTCATGGGGAAGGTTATACCCGGTTGATTAATCCGCTCGCGCTGGCGCGCGAGCTCAAATTAAGGGGAGCTGCTCAGCTCCCCTTAAGATTCCCATCGCCGTACATCGTGCGGCCCTGGCTCGCGTCTTTAAACCGACGCTCGGCTTGCCCTCTAGCTACGCATTAACCGGAATTACGCATGCCGTCGATCAAAATCTGAGCGATCTCCGGCCTGGTGAATTCGGCCGGCGGCATCTGGCCGGCGCGGAGCAGCTCGCGGACCTTGGTGCCCGACAGGATGACGTGGTGGCTGGTATCGTGCGGGCAGGTCTTCGACGAGGTCATGCCCAGGCATTTGCGGCAATAGAACGTATGGTCGAAGAAGAGCGGCCGGATGCCCAGTTCCTCTTCGGTGAACTCGAAGAAGATGTGCTGGGCGTCATAGGAGCCGTAGTAGTTGCCCACGCCGGCATGATCCCGGCCGACGATGAAGTGGGTGCAGCCGTAATTTTTCCGCACGATCGCGTGAAAAATCGCCTCGCGCGGGCCGGCGTAGCGCATGGCGGCGGGGAAGACCGAGAGGATCGTCCGGTCGTGGGGGTAATAGTTCTTCAACAGCGCGATGTAGCAGCGCATCCGCAGCTCGGCCGGCAGGTCGTCCCCCTTGACCTCGCCGACGATGGGATGGACGAAGAGCCCGTCGACGGTCTCAAGGGCGCATTTTTGAATGTATTCGTGCGCGCGGTGGATCGGGTTGCGCGTCTGAAAGGCCACGATCCGCTTCCAGCCCTTCTCGGCGAAAAGCTGCCGCGTGCGGGCCGGATCCAGATGGTGATCGGGAAACTGCCGGGGAATGGTGCGCTGCAACAGATCGATTTTCCCGCCGGCCAACAGTTCCCCCTGTTTCAGCAGCACGGCGACGCCGGGATGGGCCGCCTCTTCCGTGCGGTAGACCCGCTTGGCCTCCTCGTGCCGGTCGTAGCCGTAGAGCTCGTCCAGGTGCAGAATGGCCACCAGTGCGCCCGCCGAATCGCGTAGCGCCACGGGGTAGCCTTCCCGCAACGGAGCCGCCTCCTCCCGGCCGATCGCCAGCGTGATGGGCAGCGACCAGGGCAGGCCGTCGGCCAGCCGCATCTCCTGCACGACGGCGCGGTAGTCGGCCTGCGTCATGAAGCCCTGCAGCGGGCTGAAGGCGCCGTTGGCGATCAATTCCAGGTCCGACAGATTGCGGCCCGACAGCGTCAGCGACGGCAGCTTGCGCGCCTCTTCAGTCCAGTACTGTTGGGCTTCTTGTTGGAGCGTGCGGTTGATCAGGGCGCCGCCGTGCGGAATCGATTGCCGTAGCATGGGGATCCGTTTCGTTGAAGGGTTAGCCGCCGGGACTTTCCGGCGGCGCGTCTTGCGCTTGGGCGCCGACCGGCTGGCCGGCGATCTGCTCGTAATAGGCCTGGGCGGCCGCGGCCAGCTCGCCGACGGCATGCACGTACTGCCGCGCGGCGGCCATCGTCAGCGGCTGGGCGGCGCGCCGCCGTCTCGGCTCGTCCACGGCGGTCCAGAGCGGCCGGGGGAGGCGGCCCTGCGCGATGACGCGTGCCTCGAACGCCTTGAGCGCTTCGTCATACGTCAGCGGCTCGACTTCATCCATGGTCAAGAGCGCCTTGGCGGAGGCCACCAGCGCCAAATCAGCCCGGGTGACGGCATCCAGCGGCCGCGTTTTCTGCAGCAGCACCCGGGCGTGGGCTAATTCATAAGCGCTGTCTTCAAAATGCTGCGCCACAAAATTGACCGCCACGCTGCCGCATTCACCGGGACCATGGTCGGTCAGGGCATAGTCGCCTTCATCTTCCCAATCGTGGAAGATCGCCTCGTCGGCCGCCTGGGCCAGCGGGGCCAATTCCTGCTGCACCCGGGCCTTGGTGAGCCGGTCGGCGTACTCGAGGAACGATTCTCCGTTGTGCCGCTCGGCGCGGTAGAGAGCCAGCAGCCGCTGGACCACTTCGGGCACCCGCTTGGCCGGAAATTTCAAACCGAACAACTGGCCGAATTGCACGTTGCCGTTCCCGGTCCGTCCACCCAGGTGCAGTTGATAGGCGGGCAGCAGCCGGCCGTTGATCTTATGGGCCACGCCGTGAAAGCCGATGGCGGCGATGTGATGCTGGGCGCAGGAGTTGGGACAGCCGCTGACCTTGACGGTGATCCGGCGGATTCGCTCGTCCTGATCCCCTTCCAGGGCGAGCCGTTCGGCCAGCACGCGGCCGAGGCCCTTGGAGGCGGTGATGCCCAGGCCGCAGCTATCGGTGCCGGGACAGGCGACGACGTCGGCAAGCTCTTCGGCGCCGACGGCCGCCAGCCCCTGCTCTCCGCCTGCGGCGGAGAGCGCGCGATAGAGAGCCGGGAGCGAGGCCTCTTCCACGTCGCGGAAGACGAGATTTTGTTGCTGCGTCGTCCGCAGGCGGCCGTGGGCGAAGCGGTCGGCCAGATCGGCCACGGCCCGAAGGCCGGCCGCGGAAAGGTCGCCGATCGTCAGGCGGATCTGCACCGCGCAGAGTCCCGGCTGGCGCTGCTCGATCACACTGCGCGCCCGCCAACGGCGCCACTCGAGGTCGCCATTCTCGCTCTCCCCGGCCGAGCCTCCCGCCACGGAGAAGGCCACCGGCGCCGTGCGGACCGGCCGGACGACCGTTCGCAGCGGCTCGGGCAGAACCTGGGGCCGGCTTTGCCCGATGACCTGCCGCTCCTCCGCGTACAGACGATAAAATTCCTCGAAGCCGATTTTTTCCAGCAAGAATTTAATCCGGGCGAGGCTCCGGTTTTTCCGGTTGCCGAACCGGCTGAAGACGCGCAGGACCGCCTCGCAGACCGGCAGGAGATCGGCCGGGAGGATGAATTCTTCGAGCAGATAGGGGCGCTTGGGGCTGGGGCCCAGGCCGCCGCCGACCGTGATTTTGAAGCCCAGCTCATCGCCGGGACCAGCCGCGGCTGTCACGCCGACGTCGTGAATGCCGGTCATCGCCCGATCGTGGGCGCAACCGGAGAAGGCGATTTTGAATTTTCGGGGCAGATCTTCGCAGATCGGGTGGCGCAGAAAAAAGCCGGAGGTCGCCAGGGCGTAGGGCGTGACGTCGAACAGCTCGTCGGGGCAGACGCCGGCCAATGGACAGGCGGTGACGTTGCGCACCGTGTTGCCGCAAGCTTCCCGCGTGGTCAACCCCACCGCGGCCAGCTCGCGCAGCAGCGCCGGAACGCGCTCCAGCTTGACGAAGTGAAGCTGAATGTCCTGGCGGGTGGTGACGTGGCAGACGCCGGTGGCGTACTCCTCGCTGATCCGCGCGATGGCCCGCGCCTGCTCGGCGGTCAGCGCGCCGAACGGGATCTTGATCCGCACCATCTGCACGCCGGGCTGGCGCTGGCCGTAGATGCCCTGCTTGAGGCGGAACCGCTTGAAGGCGTCGGGGTTGGCCTCCCCGTCGAGGAATTTCTTGGCCTCGACCTCAAACCGGTCGATTTCGGCGGAAAGTTCCTCCGGGGTCGGATGGGGAATGGCCGATTCCTGATCCATGGTCCGTCACGCGCGCGCGGCGCCGGAGACCGGCGCCGAATCCGCTACTTCGACGCGTCCCCGTTCTTCTGCGCCGCGGCGGCCTCCGGCTCGGGCAGAATCGGGCATTGCGCGCCGCAGTGGAGGCCGCATTCGTCCTTCTTGAAGCCCCGCCACCGGCCCGACCGGGGATCCTCGCCGGGTTTCACCTGGGAGGTGCAGGGCAGGCAGCCGATGCTGGGATAGCCTTGCTCGTGCAGGGGATTGTAGGGCACGTTGTTGGCGCGAATGTAGTCCCACACCATCTGTTCGGTCCATCTGGCCAGCGGGTTGATCTTGACCAGTTGGAATTTCTTGTCCAATTCGACGATGCCGGAGTTGGCCCGGGCGGGCGTCTGATCCCGCCGGATGCCGGTGATCCAGGCCTGCAAGCCCGATAAAAATCTCGACAGCGGCTGGACCTTTCGAATGTTGCAGCAGAGGTCGGGATCCCGCTCCCAGAGGTTGGGGCCGTGGGCCGCCGCCTGCTCCTCCAGCGTCAGGGCGGGCAGCAGCTGAACGAGGTTGACATTGTAGCGTTTGAGCACCTGGTCGCGCAGCTCGTACGTCTCCTTGAACAGGACGCCGGTGTCGAGATAAAAAATCCGCGTCTGGGGCGCGATTTTGGACAGCATGTCCAGCAGCACCATGTCGTCGGCGCCGAGGCTGCAGGCCAGCGCGATATCGGGCGTGAAGCGGTCGGTCGCCCAGCGAAGCACGCTTTCCGGGTCTTTATCCTCGAAATGATTGCTGATGAGCTTGAGATCCTCTCCGGAGAGCCGGACCAGGACGGCATCGGTCAACGTGACCGGGGCCGACGCGCTGCGCAATGGCATCATTCAAACGCCTCCTGCTTGTTGAACGTGATGGGAACGGTGAAGGTGGATGGAGCGGCTGCCGGCGCGTCATGGGCCGGGTTGGAAATCGTCACGACCCGGTGACGGACCGCCTTGGTCTTTTCGCACAGATCATGCAGGGTGGTGTTGTTCAGGACCTGATGAATGGCCCGCTGGACGTCCTGCCAGACGCTGCGCACGGCGCAGGTGGGCTCGAACGAGCAGGCATAATGGTCATCGCCGGAGACGCAGGCCCACGGCGCCACCGGCCCCTCGGTCAGCTCGAGGATCTCTCCAAAGGTGATCTGCTTAGGGTCTTTGGCCAGCCGGTAGCCTCCATGAGATCCGCGAAGACTGTGGACGAGGCCGGCCCGCTTCAGGGAGGCGATGATCTGCTCAAGAAAACTATGAGGAATATCAAGCT
>JBFMAJ010000015.1:0-17476 GCA_040755775.1 Nitrospirota bacterium | reverse complement strand
GGCGCCTTGACGGTGGTCGGCTTCTGCGGCCGCTCGCTCAATTTGATCGTGTAGCGTTGGGATTTTCCGCCGCGCAACACTTCCACGGTGACGTTCTGTCCCGGGGGATTCTGGGCGATCAGCTTGGCCAGGGTGGAGGGCGTGGCGACGTCGCGCCCGTTGACCTTGGTGATGATGTCGCCGGGCTGCAGGCCGGATTTGTCGGCCGGGTCACCGCTGAACACTTCGTTGATCAGCACGCCGTCGCTTTCCTTCACGTGGAACTCTTCGGCCAGCTCCGGCGTCAATTGCTGGATGCCGACGCCCAGCCAGCCGCGCACCACGTTGCCGTGCTCGATCAGTTGACTGGAGACTTCCTTGGCCATGTTCGAGGGAATCGCGAATCCGATCCCCTGGGCAAAATTCAAAATCGCCGTGTTGATGCCGATCACCTCGCTGTTCAGGTTGAAGAGCGGCCCGCCGCTGTTGCCGGGGTTGATCGAGGCGTCGGTCTGGATGTAATCCTCATAACGGGAGAGATTCACCCCTTCGCGCCCCAGGCCGCTGATGACCCCGACGGTGAGCGTGCGGTCCAGGCCGAACGGATTGCCCACCGCCACCACCCATTGGCCGACCTTCAATTGGCTGGAGTCGCCGAGGGCCGCGGCCGACAAGGGGTCGTTGGCCTCAATTTTGACCACGGCCAAATCGGTGTCCGGGTCCCGGCCGATGACTTTGCCGGTGAAGGAGCGCTTGTCCGATAAGCGGACTTCCACCTCTTCCGCATCGCCCACCACGTGGTTGTTCGTCAGAATATAGCCGCTTTCCGTGATGATGACGCCCGAGCCGGTGCCCGGCGGCGTATTCGGTCCCGGATGGTCCTGGCGGGGCGTTCGTTTTTGGGCGGCCGATTGCGATAAGGGAGAAATATTGACGACGGAGGCCTTCACCCCGTCGGCCAGGGAAATGAACGCCTCCTGCAATTGAAGCAGGGCGGGCGGGATGGTGTTTTTCGATTTTGCGAAGGCCGGAACGGCGGTCAAGGTGAAGATCAGTAGGGCAAAAATCACTGCGCGCTGTCGCATCGGGAATGCTCCTTGTGTCATGCTACGTGAGCAGTATTGTAACATCGAGACGAGGCAAAGTACAACCGCCCCACCGCCGTTGCGTCCTCGCTGTTGCTCTGCTATGCTGCGCCTGAGCATGCGTCGATGCGGATGGGATGGTACGCGTCTGATTGCCGTCATTCTGCTGGCATCAAGCGCGGCGTGCGCGTCCGGTTCGCCTTCGGACGCCTCCCGCAACGCCGCTGTTTTTCGCGTCACCCTTTCGGCCGAGCCGCCGACGTTGGATTGGACGCTGGCGACCGACAGTGTCTCGATCACGGTGATCGAGAACCTCATGGACGGCTTGACCGAGTTTGACGACCGGCTCCAGCCACGGCCGGCGATCGCCGCCCGGTGGGACGTGTCGTCCGATGGAACAACCTATCTCTTCCAGTTGCGGGAGGACGTCTATTGGACGGACGGCCGCCGGGTCACCGCCGGGGATTTCGAGTACGCCTGGAAACGGCTGCTCGATCCCGCGACCGCGGCCGAGTATGCCTATTTCCTGTACGATATCGTCAATGCGCAGGCATATAACACGGGCCGGATCACCGACGCCGGTCTGGTGGGCGTCCGGGCGCTGGACGACCGGACGCTGCGCGTCGAGCTGAACAAGCCGATCGTTTACTTTCCCAGCATCACGACGTTCGTCGTCACCTTTCCGCTGCGGCGCGATCTGGTCGAGCGGTACGGCGCGCGATGGACCGATCCGGCAAATCTGGTGACGAACGGCCCCTTTACCCTGGCCGACTGGCGGCACGAATACAAGGTGGTCCTTCGGGCCAACGGGGCCTACTGGCAGGGGCGCCCCGCGCTGGACGAAGTGCGGATGTATGTCGTCAACGATCGGTCGACCGCCCTGTCGCTCTATGAAACGGGCGGGCTCGACCTGGTCCAACTGCCGCCGGAAGCCATTCCCTCGCATGAAAGCGACCCGCAGTTCAGCCGCGTGCCGATGTTGCGCGGCTATTATTACGGGTTCGACGTCACGGCCCCGCCCTTCGACGATCCACGTGTCCGGCGGGCCTTCGCGCGGGCGATCGATAAGGCGGAATTGCCAAAAATTCTCCGGGGCGGGGAGCTGCCGACCGATTCCTGGATTCCGCCGGGGATGTTCGCGCACAACCCGGCCATCGGCCTGCGATACGACCCGGCTTCGGCCCGCGCCCTCCTGGCCGCCGCCGGCTACCCGGACGGCCGGGACTTTCCCGCCGTCACGGCCATGTATGACACGAGCCCGGTCAATACGCTCGTCGCCGAGAATCTACAAGCCCAATGGAAGCGGACGCTGGGGGTGACGGTGGAGCTGGAGAACCTGGAGTGGAAGGTCTACTTGAAGCGCCTCAGTTCGAATCCGCCGCGCCTGTTTCGCCTCGGTTGGGGGGCGGATTATCCCGATCCCGACAATTTCATGGCGCTCTTTACCGGTTACAGCGGAAACAATCACACCCGGTGGCGACACGCGGGCTACGATGGCCTGATCGCTCAGGCCGCCTCGACGGCCGATCCGGCCCGCCGACGCCGGCTGTATGACGAGACGCAACGGATCTTAACGGAGGAGGAGGTGCCGATCATCCCGCTGTTCTTCGTCAGCCAGAATTATCTGGTGAACCCCTTGGTGCGGGGGGTGCGGCTCAATGCCATGGAGCTGTTGCAGTTGAAAACCGTGTCGATTCAGCCGTGAGATCCTCCCGGTCTCTTCCGCCAATGCTCGCGCTGGTCGTGAACCGGCTCCTGTGGGGGTTGCCCGTGCTGTGGCTGGTGGCCACGCTGACGTTCGCCTTGATGCGCGCGGTGCCCGGCGGGCCGTTTGACCGGGAAAAGCCGCTGCCGCCGGAAATCAAGGCCAACGTCGAAGCGAAGTATCACCTCGATCTTCCGGTCGCGCAGCAGTATCTGCGCTATCTGGGCCAATTGATGCGGGGGGACCTGGGCCCCTCGTATAAGTATCTCGACCGGGACGTGCGCGCCATTATCGCCGAAAGCCTGCCGGTGTCGGCGCAGCTCGGCGGGCTGGCCTTTCTGGTCGCGGTTGTCGTGGGGTTGAGCGCGGGGATTGCGGCCGCGTTGCGGCCGGGGACCTGGCTGGATCGGGCCGCCTTGGTATCGGCAACAATCGGATTTGCGCTCCCAAGCTTCATTTTGGCCGTGCTGTTGATTCTGCTCCTTGCGCACGCCTGGCACTGGCTGCCGCCGGCGCTCTGGGAGGGCCCGCGCCATGCGGTGCTGCCGGCGCTGGCGCTGGGCTTGGGGCCCGCGGCCTATATCGCCCGCCTGGCCCGAACCAGCGTGCTGGACGTCAGCCGGCAGGAATTTGTGCGCGTCGGCCGGGCCAAGGGCTTGCCGCCGCGGACGGTGCTGTTCGCCTATCTGCTGAAGAGCGGCCTCATGCCGGTCGTCACGATTCTGGGGCCGCTGCTCGCGGTGCTGATCACCGGCTCCTTCGTGGTGGAGTATCTTTTTTCCATTCCCGGGATGGGCCGCTTTTTCATCACGGCGGTGACCAATCGGGACTACCCGCTGATCATGGGGGTGACGCTGGTCTATGCCGTGGTGATCGTCGTCGCCAACCTGGCGGTGGACCTGCTCTACGGCTGGCTCGACCCAAGGATACGGGCACAGTGAAGGGAGGGAACCGCATTGCGCTCGTCAGTGCGGTCGTCCTGGGACTTATCACGCTCGCCGCCGTCACCGCCGCGTGGATCGCGCCCTATCCCTTCGATGCCCAGGATCTGACCCGGCTGCTCGAGCCGCCCAGCACCGATCATTGGCTGGGCACCGACCGGCTGGGGCGCGATCTCTTCTCCCGCCTGCTCTATGGCGCGCAAATCTCCATGACTGTCGGCGTCGTCACCGCGCTGATCGCAACCGCCTTCGGCGTCATCTACGGGATGCTCTCGGGCTACGTCGGCGGCCGACTGGACAATCTGCTGATGCGGCTGATCGACGTCGTCTACGCGCTGCCGGATCTGTTGCTGATTATTTTGCTGACGGTCTGGCTGGGCCGCGGTCTCTTGGGCATGCTGGTGGCGCTGAGCCTGGTGAGCTGGGTCACGGTCGCCCGCCTGGTGCGGGGGGAGGTGCTGCGGCTGCTGCCCCTGGCTCACATCGAGGCGGCCAAGGCGGTCGGGGCGGGCCACCTGCGGATCATTCTGCACCATCTGCTGCCGCTGATCGCCGGGCCGTTGTTGGTGACGCTGTCGTTCCGCATTCCCGCGGCAATTCTGGCCGAGTCGACGCTCAGCTTCATCGGCATCGGCCTGGCGCCGCCCACGCCCAGTTGGGGCAGCATGGCCAACGAAGGGTGGGCCGCGCTGCGGTTCTCTCCCCATCTAATCATCGTGCCCAGCGTGGCGATCGTCGTGACGATCCTGGCCTTTAACATCTTCGGAGATTGGCTCAGGGATCGATTTGATCCGAGAAGAATATAACCTTGCTACGCTTGACGAGGGGCCACGCCTGTGATAGAACACAGCCACTCCAAGGACACGCCCATGCTCATGCCGAACGTGCCGGAAGGCTTCACGTTTGATGACGTCTCGCTCGTCCCGGCCCACTCGTCCGTCCATCCCCGGCAAGTCGATATCCGCACGCGCCTCTCGCGCCGCGTCACGATCAACATTCCCATCGTCAGCTCGGCGATGGACACGGTCACCGAAGCGGGGCTGGCCATCGCCCTGGCGCGGGAGGGCGGTGTCGGCTTCATCCACCGGGCCCTCTCGATCGAAGCGCAGGCCACCGAAGTGGAGAAGGTCAAGAAGTCTGAAAGCGGGATGATTCTCGATCCGATCACGATCGCGCCGGAGCAGCGGCTGCACGAGGCGCTGGAGTTGATGAGCCGCTACCGGATTTCCGGCATTCCCGTGACGAAACAGAAAAAGCTGGTCGGGATTCTCACCAACCGGGACATCCGCTTCGTGACGAACCTGGCCATGACCGTCGCCGAGGTGATGACCAAGGAGCGGCTGATCACCGCCCCCGTGGGCACGACGCTGGAACAGGCGGCCAAGATGCTGCACGAGCACCGGATCGAAAAGCTGCCGGTCGTCAACGGGCAGGGAGAGCTGAAGGGGCTGATCACGATCAAGGACATTGAGAAGAAAATCAAATACCCCAACGCGTGCAAGGACGCGTACGGACGGCTGCGCGTGGGCGCGGCCGTCGGCGTGAGCGACGATACGAAGGAACGGGCGCAGGTGCTGGTCAAGATGGGCGTGGACGTGCTGGTGGTCGACACCGCGCACGGCCATTCCGCCGCGGTCATCGACACGCTGCGCGCGATCAAGCGGGCGCATCCGGATGTGGACGTGGTCGCCGGCAACATCGCCACGGCGGAGGCGGCCCGGGATCTGATCAAGGCGGGCGCCGACGGCCTCAAGGTCGGCATCGGGCCCGGTTCCATCTGCACGACCCGGGTGGTGGCCGGCGCGGGGGTGCCGCAATTGTCGGCGATCGCCGCCTGCGCGGCCGCGTCAGCCAAGGCCAGGGTGCCGATCATCGCCGACGGCGGCGTGAAGTTTTCGGGCGACATCACCAAGGCGATTGCGGCCGGCGCGCACACGGTGATGATCGGCGGGTTGTTCGCCGGCACCGAGGAAAGCCCGGGGGAATTGGTGCTCTTGCAGGGACGCAGCTACAAAGTCTACCGGGGCATGGGCTCGATCGGCGCCATGGAGCGGGGCGGCAAGGATCGCTACCGCCAGGAGTTCGTCCCGACGGCGAAATTGGTGCCGGAAGGCATCGAAGGGCGGGTCCCCTACAAGGGGCCGCTCAGCGACGTGATCTATCAACTGGTCGGCGGGTTGCGGTCGGGCCTGGGCTATTGCGGCTGCCGGACGGTGGAAGAGTTGCGGAAAAAAGGCCGGTTCATCAGGGTGTCGCCGGCCGGCTTGAGGGAAAGCCACGTGCACGACGTCATCATCACCAAGGAAGCGCCCAACTATCGCCGGGAATGGGAAGGCTAGTCCGCACGCAGTGGAAACGATTCTCATCCTTGATTTCGGCTCCCAGTACACCCAACTGATCGCCCGCCGCATCCGCGAGCAACAGGTCTACAGCGAAATTCTCCCCTGCACGGCGCCGCTGAGCGTCATCCGGCACCACAATCCGAAGGGCCTCATTCTTTCCGGCGGCCCCGCCAGCGTCTATGCGCCGAAGGCGCCGCTGGTTGATCCGGAGCTTTTTTCCCTGGGCGTGCCGGTGCTGGGCATTTGTTACGGCATGCAGCTGATGGCGCATCAGCTCGGCGGGCGAGTGGCCAAGGCCGCGCAACGCGAATATGGCCACGCCGAGCTGCAGATAACGGCGGAGGGGCGGTTGTTTGCCGGCCTGGGGCCGTCGGCCAAGGTTTGGATGAGCCATGGAGACCGGATCGAGCAGATGCCGCCGGGTTTCGCCACGATCGGCCGCACGGACAATTCGCCGGTCGCCGCGATGGAAGAGCCGGCGCGGCGCCTCTACGCCATTCAGTTCCACCCCGAAGTGGCTCATACCCCGCAGGGCACGCGCATGCTGACCAACTTCGTGAAACGCATCTGCGGCTGCGCGGGCGACTGGACGATGGCCTCCTTCCGGAAGGAAGCAGTCGAGCGCATCCGCCAACAGGTGGGCGGGGAGCGGGTCGTCTGCGCGATCAGCGGCGGCGTCGATTCCTCCGTGGCCGCCGCACTGGTGCACGAAGCGGTGGGCGATCGGCTGGTCTGTCTGTTTGTCGACAACGGCTTTTTGCGGGCCGATGAAGGAAAGAAGGTTAGGGATCTTTTTGATAAAAACCTAAAGATTCACATTAAATACATCAATGCACGCAGCGAGTTTCTAAGGCTGCTCCGTGGCGTGATCCATCCGGAAGAAAAACGGCGGCGCATCGGCCGGCTCTTCATCCGAGTCTTCGAGCGAGAAGCCAAGCGCCTTGCCGGGCGGGCCAGACCAATCCGTTTCCTCGTGCAGGGAACGCTCTACCCTGACGTGATCGAGAGCGTCTCCTTCAAGGGGCCGTCGGCCACAATCAAAACCCACCACAACGTCGGCGGATTGCCCACAAAGATGCGGTTCGAGCTGGTGGAGCCGCTGCGGGAGCTCTTCAAGGACGAAGTCCGGCGCTTGGGCGAGGAGTTGGGGCTGCCGAAGGAGCTGATCTGGCGCCATCCCTTTCCCGGACCCGGCTTGGCAATCCGGGTGCTTCGCGACGTCACGCCGCGCCGGCTGGCGCTGGTGCGCGCGGCCGACGCGATCATCGAAGAAGAAGTGCGCACGGCCGGCCTCTACGGCAGCTTTTGGCAACTGTTCGCCGTGCTCCTGCCCATCCGCACCGTCGGCGTCATGGGCGACGAGCGTACCTACGATCATGTCATCGCCATCCGCGGGGTGACCAGCCAGGACGGCATGACGGCCGACTGGGCGCCGCTGCCGCCGGAGCTGCTGGGGCGGATCGCCAACCGGATCATCAATGAGGTGAAGGGCATCAACCGGGTGGTCTACGACGTCACGTCCAAGCCGCCCGGCACGATCGAGTGGGAATAGCCCTCGGATGGGGACAGATTTGAAATCTGTCCCCATCCAGTCATGAACCATGCTGGTTCGTCTCCAGAAACTCATTGCCCAAGCCGGGATCACCTCGCGCCGCAAAGCGGAAGCGCTGATCACTGGCGGCGCCGTCACGGTCAACGGCCGCGTCGTCACCGAATTGGGCAGCAAGGCCGATCCCGACCGCGATCACATCAAGGTCGAGGGCAAGCTGCTGCGCCTCCATCCGCCCACCGTCTGCCTCATGCTGAACAAACCCAGGGAGTTCATCACGTCGTTGAAGGATCCGGAAGGCCGTCCGACGGTGATGGAATTGATTCGAGGGGTGAAGGGACGGCTCTATCCCATCGGCCGGCTCGACTATCACACCGAGGGGCTGCTGCTGCTGACCAACGACGGCGAGCTGGCCCATCTGCTGATGCATCCCCGGCACGGCGTCTCGAAGCGCTACGAGGTGAAGATCAAGGGCCAGCTCGACGACGACGAAATCCAGCGTCTGGCGCGCGGCGTGCGTCTCGAGGACGGGACGACGGCACCCTGCACGATCAAAAAAATGGGCAAGGCCGACAAAAATTCCTGGCTCGAGGTGACGCTGCACGAGGGACGCTACCGCCAGGTCCGCCGGATGTTTGAGGCGGCCGGCCACTTTGTGCTCAAGCTCCGGCGGGTGGGCTACGGCGGGCTGGCGCTGGGCGATCTGCCCGTGGGACGGTGGCGCCGCCTGACGCCGGCGGAAATCGATACGCTCCGTCGACGCGCCGCCGGGGCACCCCCCCGGCATCGACGACAAAACCGAGCGCCGGTTTGACGCGCGAGCCATGACGATGATCGATGAGGCGATGGGGGTCGTCAGGGGAGAGGAGCATCTCCCCCTGACTATTATCGACGACAAACAAATTGACATCGTCTAGCGATGGTGCTATGATCGCGCCGCTTGTCATCGACGATGAGGATGCGGTCGGTTGAAGCGCAGTGGGTATTGCGGCGCATGGCGGGACACCCATGCAGGCCAGACGGTCACCGTTATGGGGTGGGTGCACCGTCGTCGGGATCACGGCGGGCTCGTCTTCATCGATCTGCGCGATCATACCGGAATGATCCAGGTCGTTATCCATCCGGAAACCTCACAGGACTTGGCGCAGATGGCGCACGCGTTGCGGGCTGAGGATGTCTGCGCGGTGACCGGCGTCATCCAACGCCGGCCGCCGGGCACGGAGAATCGCGATTTGCCGACGGGCATGGTGGAGCTGAAGGCCGCGGCCGTCGAACGGCTCAATCCCGCCAAAACGCCGCCGTTCGTCCTGGACGAGGCCGACGACGTTGCCGAGCCGGTCCGCCTGAAGCATCGCTACCTGGACCTGCGCCGTCCCCGCATGCAGCACAATCTGCGGCTGCGCCATCGGGTCACGGTGCTGGTGCGCGAGCATCTGGACCGGCACGGTTTCATCGAGATTGAAACGCCCATGCTGACCAAGAGCACGCCGGAAGGCGCGCGCGACTATCTGGTGCCCAGCCGGATCTATCCGGGCCGCTTCTTCGCGCTGCCGCAGTCCCCCCAGTTGTTCAAGCAGATTCTTATGGTCGGCGGCTGCGACCGCTACTACCAGATCGTCCGCTGCTTCCGCGACGAAGATCTGCGCGCCGACCGGCAGCCGGAATTCACCCAGATCGATCTGGAGCTGGCCTTCACCGACCAGGAAGAGATTTTTGCATTGATGGAAAGCTTGATGGCGCGGCTGTTCCAGGAGATCAAAGGGGAAACACTGGCGCTCCCGTTCCGCCGGTTGTCCTATCATGACGCGATGAATCGCTACGGCAGCGACAAGCCCGACCTGCGCTTCGGCGTCGAGTTGAAGGATGTCGGCCCGATTGTGAAGGGCGCCGGCTTCGCCGTCTTCGATAAAACGATCGCGGGCGGCGGCGTCGTCAAAGGGATCAACGCCGCGGGGCTGGGCCGCCTGACCAGGCGGGAACTGGACGAATGGACGCAGGCGGCGACCGGTTGGGGCGCGAAGGGGCTGGCCTGGATCAAGGTCGGCGAGAACCATCAGTATGAGTCGCCGATCGCCAAGTTCTTTCCACCGGAGCGGCTGCATGCCCTCCGGGCGGCCTTTGAGGCCAAGCCGGGCGACCTGCTGCTCTTCATCGCCGATCAGGAACCCGTGACCAATACCGTCCTCGGTTTCTTGCGTCTGAAAGTGGGCGAGACGCTGGGTGAAGCCGCCAGGCAGGGCACGGCCTTCTGCTGGGTCACGGAGTTTCCGCTGTTGATGCATGACCCCGAGGCCAAACGGCCCGTCGCCATGCACCACCCCTTCACCCGCCCGGTGGACGAGGATCTGCCCTTGCTCGAGCAGGAACCGCTCCGGGTGCGGGCCTGCGCCTATGATCTGGTGCTGAACGGCTCCGAGTTGGGCGGCGGCAGCCTGCGGATCTACCGGCGGGACGTGCAGCAACGGCTCTTCGCCGCGCTCGGCATTTCGCCGCAGCAGGCGGAGGCGCAATTCGGCTTCCTGCTCGACGCGCTGGACTACGGCGCGCCGCCGCACGGCGGCATCGCCCTGGGGCTGGACCGGCTGGTCATGCTGCTGGCCGGGGCGGAGTCGCTGCGGGACGTGATCGCGTTTCCCAAAACCCAGCGGGCCGTCTGCCCATTGACCGACGCGCCAAGCCCGATTGATCCGCGGCAATTGGACGAGCTGCATTTGAAGATGAAGAAAGAGCCGTAAGGCAAGGTCTGCGGGGGAGAGCCCGGGCGAAAGTCGAGCTTTGGGGCCGCAGCGCAACAATACCATATCACTCATGGGAGGAGGTGAACGAGCAGATGGCTGAAAAAGTCGCGCGAGCTGGCGTCAAACGCCAGGAAGGGTATCTCTACTATCTCGACAAGCAGGGCGACATTTCTCGCACCAAAATGGCGAGAGGCGGCAAGGGCAAGTCACGGCCGGAAAAGGTGGCCAAGGCCGGCGTGAAGCGCCAAGAGGGGTATCTCTATTTCATCGACAAGCAGGGCGATGTCTCCCGGGCAAAAATGGCCCGCGGCGGTCGGGCGAAGAAGAAAAAGAAGTAAGCACGCGGTCATGCGCATGGAGCGGCCCTGATGGATCGATTTCATCAGGGCCGCTCGTGTTTTTTCACCTGGGCGCCACGGTGACAGCCGGCCCGACCTGGCTTCAGAGCAGCTGGCATCTGATTGGCCTGCTCTGGTGGGATCTTCTGCTTCGTGTGCTGAATCGGACGGTCGTGATCGGCCGGGAGCACATTCCGCCGCGCGGAGCTGCGAATATCATGATCTGCGCCAACCACATCTCCGCTCTCGATCCCTTTCTCATCGGCGCCGTGGCGATGCCGAGATTTTCCCCCGTCTGGTGGCGGGCGCCGGCCAAAGCGGAATTGTTCGATCAGTACATCATTGGCGCCATTCTGCGTAGCTGGGGCGCCTTTCCTGTCTATCGGGGGCAGCGCGATTTCGTCTCCATCGAACGGATGATCGAATGGCTGCCCAGCAGCGTGATCGTTATTTTCCCGGAAGGCACCTGGTCGAAGACCGGGCAACTGCTGCGCGGCCGGCCCGGCGTGGGCAAAATCATTTATGAGGCCAGGCCGACGGTGATTCCCGTAGCCATCGAGGGCGCCGACCGGATCGTGCCGCGGGGCCATGTGCTGCCCCGCATCGGCCGTCGGGTGACCATCGCCTTCGGCCCGCCGGTGGACCTGCGGCGGTTTTACGCGCAACCCGATTCACCGGAGCTGTCACAGGAGATCGCCGATGCGGTCATGGCGGCGATCGGGGATCTCTATCGTCCCCTCACATCGGAATGAATGCAAACCCCATTATTCTCGTTCACGGCGGCTGCGGCGCAAAAAAGCCGACCGCCGCGCAGCTTCGCGTCATCCGCCGGGCGATCGAGGCGGGCTATGCACTGCTCGACCAAGGAGCCTCGGCGGTCGATGCTGTGGAGGCGGCCGTCATCGAGATGGAACGGAGCGGGCTGCTGAACGCCGGCAAAGGCTCCAAGCGCCAGATGGATGGCGTGGCCAGGATGGATGCCTCGATCATGGAGGGGCGGACGCTGGCGGCCGGCGCCGTGGCGGCGATGGAGGGCATCCTGACGCCGATTCGCGCCGCCCGCCTGGTGATGGAGCGCACACCCCATGTGCTGCTGGTCGGGCAATACGCCCGGCGGCTGGCCCGTCAGTGGAAAATCGAGCCGTTAGGACGTAGGCGGAGCGGAGAGGGCACCGTTCAAGGTTCCAAACTTGGGACAGTGGGCGCCGTGGCGAGGGATCGCGCAGGCCATCTGGCCGCGGCCACCTCGACCGGCGGCATTGCCGAGATGCTGCCGGGCCGCGTCGGCGACTCGCCCCTGATTGGTGCCGGCACCTATGCTGATGATGCGGCGGGGGCCGTCTCGATGACCGGAATCGGGGAGGCGATCATCCGGGCCGGGCTGGCCAGAGAGATCTGCCTGCTGATGGAGCAGGGCCTCTCGCCGATGGCCGCCGGCCGACGCGCGCTGGCCCGCATGCGCCGCCGCACGAACGGCCAGGCCGGGGCAATTATTTTGTCGGCTCAAGGGCGCTGGGCGCTGGTTCACACCACGCCCCATATGATCGGCGGCTACCGGTCGGGCCGCAAGATAAAAGTAGGGGTCCGGTTCTCGCGGTAACGTTACGGCCTGGCCCACTCCTCGTAGACCTTCGGCCGGAATTTCCGGTCCAGCATCGCGCCGACCGCGGCCGCACCAACGGGCACGCCGGCGCGATGACTCTTTCCGCCAAGGGAACCTGCCTATGATTTCCGGCATACGCTCCGGCGCATTGCCAGCGTTGGCACCGGCCGCCGAAAACCGACCCTCCGATCACACCGTCGATAGATTCCCCCCTATTGAGGGGATTGCATTGTTTTGGCCGTCCACATATACTCCCTGGGTTTTTTCCCGTAGCCGCATGGTGGCTGGGGAGTTTAAAGTGGGTAATTAAGAAGGGCAACATGACGCAACAGTGCATAGCGAAAATGGCGCGAAGCGCCAGCCGTTTGGGCTGGTTCTCGTTCTTCGTCCACACGCTGTTCGTTCTTGCGCCGATTTCAGCCTCGGCTCAAACCCCAACCACATGCCTGCCAAGAGCGGCCACTGGGTGGGATTTTCAACTGGTTGATCTGACTTTTTCTGGCCCCGGGTTTGGCGTAAGCGCCAAAGATCCGTTTATCACGACAACCACACTTGTCAAGGGCACATCCGTGACCGTGATGGCCGTGGTGACAAATTGCGGATCGCTTCAAGGTCCCAATACCCCTGCTGAAGCCAGGCTGACCATCTACATTATTCCGGCACAATATGGCCAGGACCTCACAAAGGCTGTAGCACAACCAACAGAAAAGGCCAGCACGGCGATCGAGCTATTCGGCACTCAGGTGATTCAGACCTCCTTTATCGTGCCGTCCAATATCCCCAATCCCCCGGGTTTCATCGAAATTCCGGACGGTCCCTATACGATCATGGGACGTATCTCGACAGGCAGCGCTGAAGATACCGTCATGGTAAACAATGATTTGTGGATCCCGGCTGCCTTGACCACGGCCTGTCCGGTCCAAAGCTATGCTGTTACTGCCGGTGTAACTGCTCAAAATACGGCTGATCCCTGTGCGCCGCCGGATGATGGTCCCCCGGTTACGACAATACCGCTTGACGTGTCGGGTATCCCTGAAGCGCCAACGCCGCCACGACTGACAGTGGTCAGTCCCACGCGGATTGACGGGCAATGGAGTTGGTCGGGTTACAAAACACTGTCCGATTGCGTTGCCGGCTGGATGCTGACGGAGATTCCGACGTTCATCGTGCAGCGTTGGCCGACCAATACGCCGGGCACGGTGACCTCATACAGCAGGCTAAGTGCCACGTTGAGCGACACAAATTTGGCATCGAATACCAGTTATTCATACCGGGTACGGGCCCACTACAAGGCGACGCATGCCGTCGCGGTCATCAAATGGACGGATGGCCGTGCCCAGCCATGTGAGATCACTGCGGCCGATGCCACGATCGAGGATGGCTACACTGCTTGGTCGTCCCCCATCAGCACCGCCACGACGGCGACCGCCAACGTTCTGCCGACGACCCCGTCCAACCCGTCGCCCGGCAATCTCCAGCGCGGGGTGGTGCTCCCCCTGACCTTGCAATGGCAAGCCAGCGACCCGGACTCGACGGCTTCGCTCAAATACCGTCTATTTCTCGATACCGACAAACAGCGCGTCTTCAAAGCCTCCTTCGGCGTCAGAATTTTCGATGACTCGGCCATCACCCATTCGGCGTCGGGAGGCAGCATCTACGTTGTCGGCGGCATGAATTACTGCAGCACCTATTATTGGAAGGTCGAGGTAACCGACGGGCAGGGGGGCAAACGGACCAGCGACGTTTGGGAGTTTTCAACCCACTGCGCGCCGACGGCCGCCATTCACGCCGACGAGACGTTTGGCCGCTATCCGCTGACCGTTGATGTGACGGCACAGGCCCAGGCCGATCCGGCCGCTACCATTGTGAGCTATTTATGGAAATTCTGCAATCTGGGATACACCGATCCCAACACATGCCCGGGAGACACCGCCAGCACGCCAAGCGCCACCCATACCTACCCTGATCCGGGGACCTATATCGTTGCCTTACGCGTGATCGACAGCAAGAATTTCACAAACAACTGGACGACCCTGCCGATCAACGTTACGGTGAACGTGGGTGATGAATTTCTTATCGCGAGCGGAACCGTCTATGAGATGACACCGGCGGTCGCGTACAACTCCAGGCGGGATCAATATCTCATTGCATGGGCTGAAGGGACAAGTTTATACCAAAATAATGATGTGAGAGACGTTTACGGTGTCATTCTGAATTCGGCGGGACAGGTGGTCCAGAGCCGATTCCCCATTGCGGTGCGCACTGGATCGACGCAAATGCAGCCAGCCGTCGCCTATGATGACGTCAATGATCGGTTCCTCGCGGTCTGGACGGACAGCCGTCGTGGATTGACGGAGGATGGCACGCCGACAGGCAATCGAAACTATGACATCTATGGTCAATTGGTCTATCCCACCGGCGGGCTACTCGGTTCCGCTCTTTTACTCGCCGCAGGGGAGAGCGGTTCAGGCGATTACCGCGGCATTTCGATGCAGAATCCCCGTGTGGTTTTCGGCAAGAGCGGCGGCACGGCCGGTTTTCTGCTCTCATGGGTCAAAGCGACAAGGGTGTTTCCTGCAGATGCGACGATTACCGACATGCTGGCCATTCTGTCGCCGTTCGGAGCTGTAGTGAATACAATGACGGCTTTGGTGTCTCAGAAGATCCATGTTGATCTGCCCGCCCTGGGTTTCGACGGCACGCGATTCCTGACGGCGAGGACGGTGAAGCTGGCCAATACGTGCACCGGTACCCAGTACGTGTATTGTGACTACCAGCTACAGGGGCAGTTCGTCGATTTTGCGGGCAACCTCGGTTCGCCGTTTGCCATCACGACACGATCACAACTTCTTTCGGTTGAAGCGGCGAACAATCCTGCGCTGGTGTTTAACCCGGTGCAGCAGCAGTATTTGGCGGTATGGGGAATGAGATTTATCAAGGGGGCACTGATCGGAACGGACGGGTCGATCCAAACACCCGCATTCTCGATTTCAACGAGCACCAACGCACAACGAGCGGCGGCCACGTTCGACGGCCTCCACTATCTGGTGGTCTGGATGGATAATGATACGACTGACGGAAGCCAGCTGAAAGTCCGTGGGGCGAGGCTCCGCGCGGATGGTACGGTGCTGGATCCGGCGGGCATTCCCGTCAGCTCGACGCAATATTTGGATTATCAAGGCAGCGCCGCGATCGCAGGGGGCAGCGGGACGTTCAACATGCTGGTGGCGTGGGCGGATAAGGGAGCATCATCAGGACCGACAGTGAATCCTAATATCTATGCCGTCTTTACCCATGCGGCCACACCGGTGACCCAGGTTCTCATCCCACCGGTTCCGCCGCCGTCACAGCCGGTTCCCGGCGTCGATCTGGTGGTGGGCGCGTTATCGATTGGTCCGGCCATTTTGAAGTCGGGGGCGCCGCTGTCGATTGAGCCGACTCTCCGCAACGACGGCGTGGCGTCGTCAGGGCCGTTCAGCGTCCGGTATGATTGGTCGTCCGTCTATCCGGCGCCCGCCAACAGCCAGCTCTACAGCCAGGCCATGCCGGGGCTGACAGCCGGTGGATCGATGTTGTCGCCCTTCAGCGTGACCCCGCCCAATGGGGTGGACGGCAACTATTTCATAACCATACAAGTTGATCCCGGCGATCCGGACCAGGTGGCCGAATCGAACGAGTTTAATAATACGGCGGCGGTTGCGATTACGATCGACAACACGCCGCCGACGATCAGCTTTGGCTCGCCGCTGAACGGGGCGGCGGTTGGTGGCACGGCCGTGCCGGTGTTTGTCCAAGCGAATGACGAAGTCGGTGTGGCTCGGGTAGACATCTATCTGGACGGGCTGCTGGCCTCCAATCTTGGAATTGCGGCTGATGACTGGGGCTGGAATTGGGACACGACCCAGATAGCTGCAGGCTCACACACCCTGACGGCGAAGGCCTATGATCTGGCCGGCAACATGGCGGCCAGCGCGCCGGTCACCGTGCAGGTCGATAATACGCCGCCGGTGATTTCCGGCGTCACGGTGAGCAATCAGACGGCCGGCAGCGCCACTATCAGCTGGACGACGAACGAAGCCTCGGACACGCAGGTCGAGTATGGCACGACCGCCAGTTACGGTAACGGCAGCACACTGAACGCTGCCATGGTGACCAGCCATAGTGTGATGTTGTCCGGATTGTCCGCCTCCACGACCTACAATTACCGGGTTCGGAGCCGTGACGCGGCCCGGAACCTTGCCATGAGCGGCAATTTGACCTTCTCCACGCTGGCCGCGGCCGATACCACTCCGCCCGGCACCCCCGCCAGCCTGACGGCGGCCTGGGCGAGCGGCACGCAGATTAATCTGAGCTGGCCAGCCGTGACCGATACCGGCGGGTCTGGGCTGGCGAGTTACCGCATTGAGCGTTGCTCGGGCTCGACCACTTGCACGCCGGCGGAGATCACGAGCGTGGCCGGGACGGTGACCAGCTACAGCAACACCGGCCTGACGACGACGATCTACCGCTATCGGGTGCGGGCGCGGGACGGGGCGGGCAACAACGGCGGCTACTCGCCGATTGTCACGGTGAACCCCGACACCACCGCGCCGGGCACGCCGGGCAGCTTAACGGCGACCGTGGCGAGCAGCAGCCAGATCAACCTCTCCTGGCCGGCCGTGACCGATACGGGCGGCACGGGCCTGGCGAGTTATCGCATTGAGCGCTGCTCTGGGTCGACTACGTGCACGACTTTTGCCGAGATCGCCTCGGTGGCCTCCGCCACAACGGCCTACAACAACACGGGGCTAACGGCAGGGACGATCTATCGCTACCGGGTGCGGGCCCGGGATGGAGCGGGGAACAACGGCGGCTACTCGCCCATTGCCACGATCACCTTGGACACGACGGCCCCCGGCACGCCCTCCAGTCTGACGGCGGCTTGGGTGGGTGGGACGCAGATTAACTTGAGCTGGGCCGCGGTGACCGACACCGGGGGCTCCGGGCTGGCGAGTTACCGGATCGAGCGCTGTTCGGGGTCGACTACGTGCACGACTTTTGCCGAGATCGCCTCGGTGGCCGGCTCGACGACCAGCTACAGCAACACCGGCCTGACGACGACGATCTACCGCTATCGGGTGCGGGCCCGGGATGGGGCGGGGAACAACGGCGGCTACTCGCCCATTGCCACGGTGAACCCCGATACCACCGCACCAG
>JBFMAJ010000014.1:0-17539 GCA_040755775.1 Nitrospirota bacterium | reverse complement strand
CCAAAATCTATGAAGTGGCCGGGGCCCGTGCCTTGTCGGTGCTGACCGACGCCCCCTTCTTTAAGGGCGCGCTCGATCATCTGGCCCAGGTGCGCCGGGCGGTGAAGTTGCCGCTGCTGCAAAAGGATTTTCTGCTCGACGAGGTACAGCTCTACGAGGCCCGCGCCCATGGGGCCGACGCGGTGCTGCTGATCGCGGCGATTCTGGAGCCGAAGCAGGCCAAAGAGTTCTTTCATCTGGCGTCCGAGCTGGGGCTGGCTGCGCTGGTGGAGGTGCACGGCGAGCGGGAGCTGGAATCGGTGGTGGAATGGGCGCCGATGATCGGAATCAACAACCGAGACCTGACCACCTTCACGGTCGATCTGGAGACGACGTTTCGGGTGCTCAAGGAGGTGCCCGATGAGAAAATCATGGTGAGCGAGAGCGGCATCGCCAGCCGGCGCGACGTGCAGCGGCTGGCCGAGGCGGGCGTGGACGCGATTCTGGTGGGCGAGACCTTCATGCGGGCGGAGAATATTGGGGCGAAAGTGAAGGAGTTGATGGAGTCATGAGGGGCTCCGCCTTAGGCCGGGAAGCGGTTCGATCGGCACGGAGTCGGCTGCGCTTGCGGTGCTCGCCGCTCCTCGGCCATCGGCGGAGGCACCCATGCGCGTAAAAATCTGCGGGCTGACCAATCTCAAGGACGCGCTGGCGGCGGCGGAGGCGGGGGCCGACGCGCTGGGCTTCGTCTGCTACGAGCAGAGCCCGCGCTTCATCCAGCCGGACGCCGTTCGCGATATCATCCGCCGGCTGCCGCCCTTCGTGGTGACCGTGGGCGTCTTTGCCAACCCCATCGACGCCCAGTTGCGCGAGGCGTTCGATGATTGGGGGTTGGGGATGGCGCAGTTGCAGGGGGACGAGACGCCGGAGCTGTGCGACCGCTTCCCGGGCCGGGTGGTGAAGGCGATCCGGGTCAAAGACAAAAAGAGCATCGAAATCATGTGCTACTACCGCGTGCGGGCCTTCGTGCTCGACACCTTCCGCCAGGATCAACTGGGCGGCACCGGCCAGACCTTCGACTGGGCGTGGGCCAAGCAGGCGAAGCGCTTCGGCCCGGTGATTCTGGCCGGCGGCCTGACGCCAGAGAACGTGGCCAAGGCGATCCGCGCCGTGCGGCCGATCGGCGTCGACGTGAGCAGCGGCGTGGAAAAGAGCCTGGGCAAGAAGGATCCGAAAAAGGTGAAACAGTTTATCGAGCAGGCCCGCAAGGCCTTCGCCGCCGGGAGCCGCCGTGCAGCCTGACCGGCGCGGCCATTTCGGCCCCTACGGCGGCCGCTTCGTGCCGGAGACATTAATGCCGGCGCTGCTGGAGCTGGAGAAGGCCTATCTGTCCGCAAAGAAAGACCGCAAGTTTCAAGCGGAGCTGGACCGCCACCTGCGCGACTTCGTCGGCCGGCCCACGCCGCTCACCTTCGCCGAAGGGCTGACGAAGCATCTGGGCGGCGCCAAAATTTACCTGAAGCGCGAGGATCTCTGCCACACCGGCGCGCACAAGATCAATAACACGATCGGCCAGGCGCTGCTGACGCGCCGGATGAATAAAAAACGGGTCATCGCCGAGACCGGCGCGGGCCAGCACGGCGTGGCCACGGCCACGGCCGCCTCGCTCTTCGGCTTCGAGTGCGTCGTCTACATGGGCACGGAGGACATGGAGCGGCAGTCGCTCAACGTCTTCCGGATGCGGCTGATGGGCGCAGAGGTGCGGCCGGTGGACAACGGCAGCCGGACGCTCAAGGATGCCATCAACGAGGCGATGCGCGACTGGACCACGCACGTCCGCACCACCCACTACATTCTCGGCTCGGTGCTGGGGGCGCATCCCTTTCCGATGATGATCCGGGATTTCCAGTCGGTCATCGGCAAGGAGGCCAAGCAGCAGCTCTACAAGGCGGAGAAGCGGTCGCCCGACTATCTGGTGGCCTGTGTCGGCGGCGGCAGCAATTCGCTCGGTCTCTTCTATCCCTTCGTGGGCGACAAGCGGGTGAAGATGATCGGCGTGGAGGCGGGCGGCCGGGGCATCGCCACCGACGAGCATGCGGCCCGCTTTGCCGACGGCTCGGTGGGCGTCCTGCACGGCACCAAGACGTGGCTGCTGCAGGATGATGACGGGCAGATCCGGCCGACCCATTCGATCTCGGCGGGGCTGGACTATCCCGCCGTCGGCCCGGAGCACAGCTTCCTGCGTGACAAGCGGCGCGTGAGCTACACGTCGGCCACGGATGATGAAGCGCTGGCGGCCTTCGATCTGCTCTGCCGCACCGAAGGGATCATGCCCGCGCTGGAAAGCGCCCATGCGATCGCCGAGGTGGTGAAGCTGGCGCCCAAGCTCAAAAAGACGCAGATCATCATCGTGAATTTGTCTGGCCGCGGGGATAAAGACGTGCTGCAGATTGCGAAGATCAAAGGGGTAAAGGTTTCGTAGGGGCGGGTCACCGACCCGCCCAAATATGAATCGCATCGAGAACACATTTTCGCGCCTGCGCGGCGGAAAAAAGAAAGCCCTGATCGTCTACATCATGGCCGGCGATCCCGATCTGGCCGCGACGGAGCGGCTGGTGCTGGCGCTGGCCCAGGCGGGGGCCGACCTGATCGAGCTGGGCGTGCCCTTCTCCGACCCGATCGCCGACGGGCCGGTGATCCAGCGGGCCGCCGAGCGGGCGCTGAAGAGCAAAACGACGCTGGCCTCGATTCTGGCCATGGTAGCCCGGCTGCGCGAGCGCACCGACGTGCCGTTGATTCTGATGACCTACGAGAATCCCGTCTTCAAGTATGGCGAGGCGCGCTTCGTGGACGACGCGGTCAAGGCCGGCGTGGACGGTGTCATCGTGCCCGATCTGCCGATGGAGGAGGCCGGCCCGCTGCTGGCCCGCTGCAAGCGGGCCGGGCTCGATCTGGTCTTTCTGGCCGCGCCCACCAGCCCCCACTCGCGGCTGAAGAAAATCGCTGAAAGCTCCCGCGGCTTCATCTACTACGTCTCGATGACGGGGATCACGGGCGCGAAGCTGAACGATCTGACCGAGGTGCGGCGGCAGGTGGAGGCGCTCAAGCGGATGACCGATAAGCCCGTGGCCATCGGCTTCGGCGTCTCCACGCCCGATCAGGCCAAGCGCGTGGCGGCCATCGCCGACGGCGTCATCATCGGTAGCGCGGTGGTGCGGCTGATCGAAGAATCGGGCACGCAGAGCGCGCAGAAAGTGGGGGCGTTTGTGCGGACACTGAAGGAGGCGGTGGGGTAGTAGTGTCGATGGATGTCGAATGGCTAAAGAGGCAGAGAAGGCTTTTAAAAGAAGAGCCGCTTGATTATGTTGTCTCGGCCTTAATTATTTTGGTGTTAATTGCAGGAGGTTTGTATTTAGGTGGTTACTTTGGAGAAAGAGGACGCCAGGCGGCATCATCTCAGTCTAATGGCACAATTCCTGGGCCGCGCATATTAACTAGCAATCAATTACAGCGTATGATTGATTCGCTTCGTGTTGGAACGGGATCTACGGTCCGAATTCTCGATACCGGACATGATCCTGAGCCTCATATTTTTGCCAACCAAATCAGAGAAGCATTTACAAGGGCTGGCTGGAAACTACAAGGCGGATCTGTCCAAATATTAGTTGCATGCATAGACGGAAGGGTGGTTTCTCGTGTAGTAAATACCCGAGCAACTGCGTCTGATCTTAGATCTGCAAGGGTGAAAATTATTAAATCTGCATTTGTTGAAAGTAAAGTAGAGTTGCCTATTTCTTTGGGATGCTCGAATGAGGATGAATTTGTAACGATCTTTATTGGTCCTCAAGAATGACATGTAAAGAAGCTGCTGCCGGAGCTGGCGGCGCGCGGGGCCGCGCTGCAGATTGACTGAGGGCTTAGTGAAGGCTATTATTCAGGAGCAGGAGGCGCAATGAAGCTGCATGTCGTGCTCGAAAAGGATGAGGCCGGCTATTATGTCGCAGAGGTTCCGGCTTTGCCGGGGTGTATGACTCAGGGAAAAAGCCGGGATGAGGCTCTTGCCAACGTGAAAGAGGCGATTGTCGGTTGGCTGGAAGTCATGGAAGCCAAGCAAAAGCTGGACCCCGCCAGATCGGTTGAGGTTGTGGTCTGATGGCCTCACCCCTCCGGCTCTGCTCAGGAGCCGAGGCGGTGAGGAAGCTCAAGCGGGCCGGCTGGACCGTGGCGAGGCAGCGCGGCTCCCATGTGATGATGACCAAGCCCGGTTATCAATACACGCTGTCAGTTCCGCAGCATGATGAACTTGGTCCCGGCCTTCTTCGAAAACTTATTCGCCAGGCAAATCTTTCAACGGAAGAGTTCAATGATCTCTAAAACATCTCAAAAAGATCGGTGTGATCGCCGCTTGGAGCATGACGAGCGGTTCCTGCGGCGGATCGAGGCCGCAAGGAAGAGTTTGCGGGCGGGTCGTGGCATCAAGCTGGAGGAGTTGGAAGATTAGTCCGACCGCATTGCGGCAGGCGCATGAAGAAATCAAGAGCTAAGATCAGCAAGCAGAAGGCACCCAAGGAGTATAGCTTTCGGGGCGGCATCAAGGGAAAGTACTTGATGCGTTTTTCTCTAGAAAATGGCGTGACCTACGTTAACAGGATCCGTAAAAAATCCCGCCACCAATCGGACGAGGAATTTTTCAAAGAAATTATTGAATGGCAGAAGGCAGATCGCGAACAGCCTTGAACGATCGCAGCCGGCAGACTTCCCGTCGCGGTGCTACAATAAGAACGGGTGCCGGCCGGGCCGGCGCGTGACGGACACACTGAGGGCTGTACGATGTTGTCGCTCTTTCTCTTGTTTGCGCTGATGATCGGCGCGATCGTCTATGTCGCCACGCCGAAAACGGGATGGTTCCGGCGGCTGGGCGCGGCGATGGGCGTCTTCATGATGCTGGTGGTTCTAGCCACGCTGTGGCTGCTGAAGTCGGGCGAGCAGGCGCGCGCCGAGTCAAAAACCAGTCCGCCAAACTCTAAGCCGCTGAAGGATTGATCGTGTCGACTCATAATTTACGTTGACAGACGGCGGCCCGCCGGTTATCCTAACTGAAACCCTCTTGGGCTCCCCATCCGCGTCTTCCTGATCCATATCCGCGACCCGCAGTTCTACGCGCTTCCGGCCAAGACTCGGGCCAAAAACGGCAATATCCGGGTGATGGGCTTTCCGCCCATCGGCATCATGTCCCTCTCCTCCGTGCTCAAACGGGAGGGGCACGAATGCGTGATGTTCGATCAGGCCCATCCCGAAACGCCCAACGAATTTATCATCGACGAGATCCGCCGCCAGAAACCCGATCTCGTCGGCCTGAGCTTTCTGAGCACGACCAGCTATCCCTACGCCAAAATCCTCGCGCGCCAGATCCGGGCCGTCGATACGAAGGTCAAGCTGGCCTTCGGCGGCGTTTTCGCGTCGCTCAACGCCGGCCTGGTGAAGCACCAGTGCACGGAGGTCGATTTCGTCTGCCGGGGCGACGGCGAGCAGCTCATTCTCGACCTGCTGGCCCATCTGGACGATCCCGAGGCGGTGCCGGGGCTCACCTGGATGAAGGACGGCCAGGTGATCAACAACCCCAACCGGCCGACGGAGCGGAACCTCGACCAGTGGCCCTTTCCCGACCGCGAGAGCCTCAATTTGGACTTCATCGAGTCGATGCCGCTCGACGTGCCGGCGGTGCTGTCGATGGAGCGCTTCACGACGATGCAGACGTCGCGCGGCTGCCCCTGGCCCTGCGTCTTCTGCGACATCCCCATGTTCAACGACGGCAAATGGCGCTTCCGCAGCCCCGAGCACGTGCTGGCGGAGTTCAAGCACCTGCAGGAGCTGGGCTACGGCGCGGTCTACTTTGTCGACGATCATTTTCTACTGAAGCCCAAGCGGATCGAGGCGATCTGCCAGGGCCTGATCGAGTCGGGCAACCGGATCGAGTGGGGCGTGGAGGGGCGGGTCGATTCGGTCTGCCAGCATCTGTTCCCCATCATGGCGAAGGCGCGCTGCCGGACGATCATGTTCGGCATCGAGAGCGGCAGCCAAAAGATCCTCGACCGGCTGAAAAAGGAGCAGACGCTGGAAGAGGTCGAGTCGGCCGTGACCAACGCCAAGAAGGCGGGCATCCAGATCGTGCACGGCTTTTTCGTCGTCGGCAATCCGGACGAGACGGTGGAGGACATCCGGGCGACGTTCGATTTCGCCGCGCGGCTGCGGCTGGACACCTTCGGCTTCAACCGGATCTGCGTCTATCGCGGGACACCGCTCTGGCAGGAATATGTGCAGCGGGGGCTGGTCAACGACGCCACCGACTGGTACAAATATTTCAAATGCTCCGAGATCGATCCCACCTGCCTGCCGGGCGAGGTGATCAACCGGGAGCGCAACGCCGGATTTCGCCGCCTCTTCATCTACAAGCTGACGCACTACCCGATCCAGACCTTCCGGCTGCTGCGCCGGTTTCTGCGCTACATGCCGCTGCGCGACGTGCTCTATCTGATCGTGAAGCCGTTTCTCGGGAAGAAGAGCGGCCAGACGAAGGCGGAGGTGATCTCACGCGCCGTTGAGCACCACGCGGTCAAGGCGTCGGCCGCAGACTTGACGCTGTTGAGCGACCACGCCGTGGAGCGCATTATTCTGGAATCGAAAGCGGAGCGTCTTCGGATTCAGCAGGAAGCGGAACAGGCCGCCGGCCGTTTGGCCTAACGCGTTTTACCCCTCGATCCTTCCGTCTATTAAAGGGGCTTGCGTCGCCCCCTCCATGCGCTTGGCGGCATAGAGCCTCCCCCTCACGCTCGCGTTGCTCGCTGGGTAACGAGTTTACTCGATCCGACCGTCAACGAGCTTCACTATTCGGTCGGCCTGCGCGGCCAGCTTCTCGTTGTGCGTGACCATGACAAGCGTGAGGCTGCGCGTGCGGCAGAGCGATTTGAGCAGACCGAAGACTTCGTCGCTGGTGTGGGTGTCCAGATTGCCCGTCGGCTCGTCGGCCAGGACGATCGGCGGATCGAGCGCCAGCGCCCGGGCCACGGCCACCCGCTGCTGCTCGCCGCCGGACAATTCCCCCGGCCGGTGGGCCAGTCGCTCGCCCAGGCCGACCGCCTTCAGCAGCTCGACCGCTTTGCCCGAGGCGTCGGCCTTGGACCGGCCGGCGATCAGCAGCGGCAGCATCACGTTTTCCTGCGCGGTAAAGTCGGCCAGCAAGTGATGGAACTGAAAGATGAAGCCGATCGTGCCGTTGCGGAACTGCGCCAGTTCCTGGTCGCTCATCGTGTCGATGGCGCGTCCCTGAACGACGATCCGGCCGCCCGTGGGCCGGTCCAGGCCGCCCAGCAGGTGCAGCAGCGTGCTTTTCCCCGCGCCCGACGGCCCGACGATCGTCAATAATTCGCCCCGCCGGATCGTCAGCGAAATGCCCTTGAGCACCGGCAGCCGCTGCGCGGCGCCGCCTCCGTCTGACCCGATGACGAAGCTTTTGGCCAGCTCGACGGCCTGAATCGCGGCGTCGTCACTCATAGCGCAGCGCCTCGACGGGCTCCAGCCGCGAAGCGCGCCAGGACGGGTAGAGCGTCGCCAGCAGGCTGATCGCCAGCGCCGCCGCCGACACGGAGAGAATGTCCTGCCAGAGCAATTTTACCGGAATCCGGCTGATGTAGTAGACGTCGCCGGGCAGCGTGTAGTACTGCTGAATGAGCCAGCTCGCGCCGTAGCCCAGCGGCACGCCCAACGCCACGCCGGCCAGGCCGATCACCAGGCCGTCGATCATGAAGATCCGCATGATGCGGCCGGGCGTGGCGCCCATCGCCTTCAGGATGGCGATCTCCCGGCCTTTTTCCACGACGATCATCGTGAGCGTGCTGACGATGTTGAACGACGCCACCAGGATGATCAGCACGAGGATGATGAACATCATGATCTTCTCCAGTTGCAGCGCGGAAAAGAGGCTGCGGTTCATCTCCCGCCAGTCGCGCGCGCCGTAGGGAAAGCCCAGCGCCGCCTCGATGTCGCGGGCCACGGCGCCGGAGAGGAAAATGTCGTCGATTTTCACCTCGATGCCGTTGACGGCGTCGCCGAAATCGAGCAGCCGCTGCGCCTCGCCCAGGGGGATGTAGGCGAGCGAGGAGTCGTACTCATACATGCCGGAATCGAAGATGCCGACGACCTGGAATTTTTTCAGCTTGGGCACGATGCCCAGCGGGCCGACGGTGCCCGTGGGCGAAATCGCCGTGACCGCCGCGCCGACGAAGGCGCCCAGCCGGCCCGCCAGTTCCCGGCCGAGGATGACGCCGGGCGGGCGGCCCTCCTCTCCGGGCGCCAGATCGGCCAGCGAGCCGCCGATCAGGTTCTTGTTCAGGTCGGTGACGCCGCCCGCGGTGGCCGGATCGATGCCGCGCAGCACCACGCCCTGCGACTGCCGGTCGTGGCTGAGGAGCACCTGGGTAAAGAGCAGGGGCGTGACGGCCGTGACGTGCGGCGTCCGGCGGACCTGCTCCATGATCGCGGCGTAGCCGGTCATCGGCTCGCCGGTCCGGTCGAGCACGACGATGTGGGCGTTGGTGCCCAGGATCTTGTTGCGGATTTCGTCGGTGAAGCCGGTCATGATGCCCAGCGTGGCGATCAGGGCGCCCACGCCCAGCGTGACGCCGATGATCGAGATGAAGGTGTTGAGCGAGAAGGAGCGGTGGCGGCGGCGGGCCTTCAGGTAGCGCAGGCCGATGAAAAATTCGTAGGGCACCTATGTTTTCTCCGGTCGCAGTTGGGGAAACAGGATCACGTCGCGGATCGACGGCTGGTCGGTCAGGATCATCACCAGCCGGTCGATCCCGATGCCTTCGCCGGCCGTCGGCGGCAGGCCGAACTCGAGCGCGCGCAGATAGTCTTCGTCGATCGGGTGGGCCTCCTGGTCGCCGGCCCGCCTCTGGGCCGCCTGATACTCGAATCGCGCCCGCTGCTCGGCCGGATCATTCAGTTCGGTGAAGGCGTTGGCCACCTCCATGCCGGCCAGGTAGAGCTCGAAGCGCTGCACCAGCTCGGGCCGCTCCGGTTTGGCCTTGGCCAGCGGGGAGACGTCCTTCGGGTGATCGACGATGAAGACCGGCCCGGTCAGCCGCTCCTCCACCAGCGCGTCGAAGAGCGCCGCCTGCAACTGCCCGGTGGTGTGTTTGCCGTCGGCGGGAATGGCGTGGCGCCTGGCCAGCTTGAGCAATTCCGTCCGGTCGCGCAGGGCGGCCGGCTCCATCTTCGTCTCCTGCGCCAGCGCGTCGAGAAACGCCAGGCGCGGCCAGGGCGGGGTGAAATCGAGCGGGCGCCCCTGATAGGTCACGGTCAGCGAACCGCGCAGCTCGCGCAGCACGCCGGTCAGCAGCTCTTCGGTAAACGTCATGAGCTGCTCGTAGTCGGCGTGGGCCTGGTAGAACTCCAGCATCGTGAACTCGGGATTGTGCTGCGTGGAGACCCCCTCGTTGCGGAAGTTCCGGTTGATCTCGAAGACGCGCTCCAGGCCGCCGATGACGAGCCGCTTCAGGTGGAGCTCCGGGGCGATGCGCAGAAACAGATCGATGCCCAGCGCGTTGTGGTGCGTGACGAAAGGACGGGCCAGCGCGCCGCCGGCCACTGATTGCATCATCGGCGTTTCGACCTCCTGAAAGCCGCGCTCGATCAGCCGGCGGCGGAGCAGGTCGATGATCCGGCTGCGCTCCAGGAAGACCCGCCGGGCCTCCGGGTTGCTGATCAGATCGAGATAGCGCTGCCGGTAGCGCTGTTCCACGTCGGTCAGGCCGTGCCATTTTTCGGGCAGGGGATGAATGGTCTTGGTCAGCAGCGTTAGGCGCTCGGCCTCCACGGTCAGTTCGCCGGTCTTCGTCCGGAACAGCCGCCCTTGCGCGCCGATCCAGTCGCCCAGATCGAGCCGGTCCATGACCTGCCGGCTCAAGTCATCCAGCCGTTCACCCTTGGCATAGATCTGAATGCGGCCGGAGCGGTCGAGCAGATGGGCGAAGGCCGCCTTGCCGAAGCTGCGTAGGCCGACGATCCGGCCGGCCACGGTGCAGGCGACCGGTGATGCGGCCAACTGCTCGGCCGTGAGGGCGCCGTGGCGGTCGTGCAGCTCCTGCGCCAGATGGGTCGGAGTGATTTTGCCGGCGTAGGGATCAACGCCCAGCGCGCGCAGCTCGTCGAGCTTGCGCAGCCGCTCGCGGACCTGGTCGGTTCCCGGCGCGGGTTCGGGCGACGGCCCGGAGGGTTTTTTAGGAGGCATTCGTCGCCTGCTGCAGCAGGTAACCCTGGATGAAGGGATCGATCGCGCCGTCCATCACGGCGTTCACGTTGCCCGACTCGACGTTCGTGCGATGATCCTTGACGAGCTGATAAGGCGCAAAGACGTAGGAGCGGATCTGGCTGCCGAAGTTGATCGCCTTCTTTTCTCCGACGACTTTCTGCATCTCGTCCTTCTGTTTTTGCTGCTCCAGTTCATAGAGCCGGGCCTTGAGCACCTTCATCGCGCTGGCCTTGTTCTGATGCTGCGAGCGCTCGTTCTGCGACTGCACGACGATGCCGGTGGGCAGGTGGGTGATCCGGATGGCCGATGACGTTTTGTTCACGTGCTGGCCGCCCGCGCTGCTGGCCCGGTAGGTGTCGATCCGCAGGTCGTTCTCGTTGATGGCGATGTCGATCGCGTCCTCGATGTCCGGAAAGACGGAGACCGAGGCAAAGGAGGTGTGGCGCCGCTTGTTAGCGTCGAAGGGGGAAATGCGGACCAGGCGGTGGATGCCCGCCTCGGCCCGCAGATAGCCGTAGGCGAAGGGGCCCTCGACGGCGAAGGTGGCGTCCTTGATGCCGGCTTCCTCGCCCGGCTGCAGGTCGAGCATCTGCGTCTTGAACTGGTGCTGCTCGGCCCAGCGCAGGTACATGCGCAGGAGCATCTGCGCCCAGTCCTGCGATTCGGTGCCTCCCGCGCCGGGATGGATCTGCACGATGGCCGGGCCGGCGTCGTGCTGGCCGGAGAGCAGCGCTTCGGTGCGGAGGCGGTCGGCCTGGCCGGTCAGGGCGGCGAGCTGGCGCGCGATATCTGCTTCAACCGACGCGTCCTGTTCCTGCTCGGCCAGCTCGATCAATGCGTCGAGGTCGCGGGATTCCCGCTCGATCGCGCGCCACTCGGCCAGCTCGCGCTCGAGCTGGGAGCGCTCCTGCATGAGCCGCTTGGCCTGGCGGGAATCGGTCCACAGAGACGAGCCGCCCATCCGGCCTTCCAGCTCGTCCAGCCGCCGCTGGAGGGTGTCCGGGTCAAAGACACCTCCGCAACTCGTCGAGCGTCGCCTGCAATTGGCGCATCTGGGGGCGAAAATCTTCCATGATTACGGGATCCCTCGTCGTGTTCTTGTTCTGCCGATGATGATGAAAAGCGCGATCAGTATACCACAGCCGACGGCAAAAATATCGCCGGCGCGCGTGTAGAACGTCCGGATGGGCGAGACCGCGACGGGCTCCACCAGCGCCGCCTCGACGAAGAGCGCGCTCCGGTTGCCGATTCTGCCGGTTGCGCCGATGACGCCGGAAATGCCGGTGTTGGCCGCGCGGATGACCGGCGTCCGGTGCTCGATCGCCCGAAAGACGGCCATGGAGAAATGCTGCAGCGGCGCGGCCGACCGGCCGAACCAGGCGTCGTTGGTGATCGTGGCGATGATCCGGGCGCCGTTGAGGGGGAACTGCCGGACGACCTCGGGGAAAATGATCTCAAAACAGATCACCACGCCCAACGGCCGGCCGGCCGCCTCCATCAGCACCGGACCCGGGCCGGGGATGAAGTCGCCGATGCCGACGACCAGCTTGTTCACGAAGCCCAGCAGCGGGCCCAGCGGCACATATTCGCCGAAGGGCACCAGATGCAGTTTATCGTAGCGCGCCTGCGTGGCCCCGTCGGGGTTGAGCAGGTAGGCGCTGTTGAGCAGCCTGATCTCGCCGTCGCGCTGTGCGACTGCCGGGCTGCCGAAGAGCAGAGAGCGGCCCGTTTCGGCCGCCAGCGCCCGGATCGCCTGCTGATAGTCGGGTTCCTCCTCGAAGAAAAAGGGGGCGGAGGCTTCCGGCCAGACGATCAACTCGGCCCCCTGCTCGGCGGCCCGTCGGGTCAACCGCTCGTACCGCTCCAGCGTCTCCCGGCGCATGGCCGGATCCCACTTCATCGCCTGGGGAATATTCCCTTGAATGAGCCCCACGCGAAGGCCCGGCTCCAACGATGCCTCGACGGCGGCGCGGCGCCAATGACCCCAGCCCACCGCGGCGGCGACCACGACCGCGGCCACGAGCAGCGGCGCATACCGGGGCAGCGAGCGCGGACAGCCCGCCGGCGCCTTCAGCGTGGCCAGCAGCAGATGGGTGAAGCCGACGTTCACCCACACCAGCAGGAACGACACCCCGTAGACGCCGGTGAGCTCGGCGAGTTGGATCAGAGCCAACTGCCGGTATTGCGAATAGCCGAAGAGCGCCCAGGGAAAGCCGCTGAGCAGGTGGCCGCGCAACCACTCCAGGGCGACCCAGAACGCCGGCGCGAGCAGCCAGCTTCCCCGGGGCCACCGCGCGGCAAGCCAACGCCACCCGAGAGCGAACAGCCCGACGTAGAGGCCGACGTAGGCGGCCAGCAAGGCCAGCAGCGCCCAACTGACGATCATCGGCAGATGGCCGTACGTGTGCATGACGATGACAACCCAGGCGAGGATGGCTAGATAAGCGGCCGTCCCGGCCAGCCATCCGAGCAGAAAGGCCCGCCGGGGCGGAGCTGTCAGAACCGCCAGGCCGAGCGGCGCCAGCGCCAGCCAGGCGATCGGCTGCAGGCCGGCGAACGATTCGGTCAGCGGAAAACTCAGGGCCAGCGCGGCGCCGGAGCCGAGCGCCAGCCCCCACGCTGCGCGCGACGAAGCCATCATGGAAACGCGACGAATTGTCGCGGAAATGCGACCTGTCGCGGCGGGCGCCGCCGGCGGTTATTCGCTCGCGGGATGATGATCGATGCCGATGTAGGCCTTGATGAACTGGAGAATGCGCGCCTGGTCATAATGTTCCAAGGTCTCGATCCGTCCCCAGGCCGTCAGGGCGATTTTGGCTTTCATCGTCGGATAGGGCGCCACGATCAGCCGGAGAAACTTCTCGGCGCCGTGCTCGATCATGGCCTGCGGCATCGCCAGCAGGTCGGGGTGGCGGAGCAGCGCCTCCAGCTTGGCGATCAACTCGGGGCAGGGGGCCGAAGAGCAGTTGTACTGGATGACCACGCCGCCGTCTTCGAGATTATGGACCTGCACCTCCAGCGGAATCGGCGCCGTATGCGCGCCCCATTTGGCCACCCAGCGGACGTGCGGGCCGGACGTGGGCGGGTCGCTGTTGTAGGGCGGATGGGGCGCGCCCGGGGAGGCGATATGGTCGTTGCCCATCGACGGCACCGACCGGCCCGGCGGCGGATCGGCCGCCTCGGCGGCCGCGACGAAGAGCGCGCATGCCGCCAGGGCGAGGACCGGGCCGGCGCGCATGCTCGACGAAGACGCCATCACCGGGCATCGTAGCAGACGCCCGGACGCAAAGTAAAGGGCGCGCGGCGCCCGATTTTCCGTCGATGCCGGCGTTTGCTTGAAGTGAGGACAAATCCCGTGCTAGGCTGAGTGTGCCGTCGCATCGCGAGGAGGAACGAACATGAACGTCATCGGCGTGAAAGTCTCCGGCCTCCTGGTCGCGATCGCCCTCGTCGGGTGCGGGCCCCGCATGGTCATCGAGCCGCCGGCCCTGCCGAAGGAGGCCATCACTTTTCAAGCCGGCTACACGGAAACATTCGATCGGGTGCTTCGCGCCCTGGACGCGGAAGGCTACGACGTGGTCATCGCCGATCGCCAGCGGGGCTACATTGAGACGCGCCCGCGAACGCTGGCCAAGCCGGAGGGCGGAGGGCCGTTCGAGTATCAAACCTATCTGATCGTTCGCGTGGGCGGAGGGTGGCGCGAATCCTGGGCAACGGTCCGCTCGTTGGTGCTGCCCGGCTATCCGAAGGAACGGCAGCAGCTCATCGACCGGTTGCAGGGGGGCAAGAGCCCGCCCCCGCCGGAGGGCGAGACGCCATGAAGGTTCGCAGCCTCATGCTCGCGGCGGCCGCGGCGCTGTCGGCGTGGGCGGCGGGGCCGGCCGAGCCGGCGCTGGCGCAGTCCTCGCCGGTGAGCCTCAGCATTGAGGCGGGCTTTCTCTCCCGGGACATTGCCGTGCAGGAAGAGGGTCCCGCCCCGGGCACGCTGATCGATGAGTCGACGGAGGCCGACAGCGGGCGGGTGCTGCTGACGCTCGCGGTCACGCCGGTCCCCCCGGTGACGCTCTACGCGATCGGGGGCGGCGCCACGCTGGATCTGGACGAGTTCGGCTATCACGGCCGGATGGACGGCATCTACGGCGGGGGGCTGACCGTCACGCTGTACGATTCGTCGCCGTCGGCGCCCCGGGCATCCGGATTCCGCTTCTTCTTGGACGGCCGGTACCTGCGGTTTGTGACGGACGATCAGGTCATCGCGCTGGTCGGCGGCGTGCCGACGACGGTGAACGAAGAGATCGCCTGGAATGAAGCGCGGGCCCGGTTCGGCGTCGAAGGCCGCTACTTCGGCGCGAAACCCTACGGCGGCCTGGAGCTCTCGCGGGTGTGGGGCGACGACCGTTTCGGGGCGCCAGTGGGCGATACGTTTGATGTGGAGGAAGAGGACCCGATCGGCCTGTTCGCCGGCATCTCATTGCCGCTGGACGCCCAGGGACGGATCGCCTTTTTCGCCGAGTTCAATATTATCGATGAAAATGCCATACGCGCCGGGCTGACATTTTCGCTATAATGAAGTAGGTGAGTCATGAAGGGACGAACGCCACATACGGGAATGCGCCGGGCGGCGCGGGGTTTCCTGCTGGGTCTGTTGCTGGCGCTGTCCGGCTGCTACGCCGGAGCATCCTACATGGAAGCGGGGGTCGATTTTTCCTATCCCTATCCGAGCAGCTATCGCTACTACCCGTATGGACCGTATGGATATCCCTATTCCTATCCGTATGCTCCATACTATCCATACTATCCTTACTACTACGCGCCCTATCCCTTTTACGGATGGTGGGGATTTTCCTGGCACTACGCGCCCCATTTTCACCCCTCGCCCCCCCGTCCCCGCCGTCTGCCCTGAGCCGGCCCGGGGGTCGTCCCCGTCCCGGCGCCGTCGGGTTTTGCTTGACACGATGCCCGGAATTGCCTATAACAGCCCCATGAATCGCCCCAAGATCACGATCGTCGGCGCCGGCAACGTCGGAGGCAGTTGCGCGCAGCGGCTGCTGTCGGAGCAGTTGGGCGACGTCGTGCTCATTGACGTCGAGGAGGGGCTGGCCCGGGGGAAGGCGCTTGATCTGGCCGAGGCGGCCCCCCTGTACGGCTCCGATTGCCGCATCACCGGAGGCAAGGACTACGCCGACACGGCGGGCTCCGACGTCGTCGTCATCACGTCCGGCTCGCCGCGCAAGCCGGGCATGAGCCGCGACGATCTGCTGAAAATCAACACGGGGATCGTCCGTCAGGTGGCGGAGCAGGCGGTGCGCCATTCACCCGACGCCGTGCTCATTGTCGTCTCCAACCCCCTGGACGCCATGACCTACGTGGCCTACCGGGCCGGCGAAATTCCTCCCGAGCGGGTCATGGGCATGGCGGGCGTGCTGGACACCGCGCGATTCAGAGCCTTTCTGGCCGACGCGCTCTCGGTTTCCTCCGGGATGATCGACGCGATGGTGCTGGGCGGCCACGGCGATACCATGGTGCCCCTGATCCGGTCGACCACCGTCGGGGGGGTGCCCGTGGCCACGCTGCTGCCGGAGGCGCAATTGGAGGCGATCATCCAGCGCGTCCGCAACGGCGGCACGGAGATCGTCAATCTCTTGAAGACCGGCAGCGCCTATTTCGCCCCCTCCGCCGCCATCGTCGAGATGGTCCAGGCCGTCGTCGGAAATCAGCGGAAGCGGTTGCCCTGCGCCGCCTATTGCCGGGGCGAATACGGCGCGCGCGACCTCTTCGTGGGCGTACCCGCGATCATCGGCCGGCGGGGCGTCGAAGGCGTCGTGGAAATCGAGCTGACCCCGCCGGAGCGCGCGGCGTTTCAGAAATCGGTCGACGCGGTGCAGGAGCTCTGCCGCGCCGTCGATCGCCTGTTCTAGGGGCCGGTGTGACGCGCGTGGCCATCATCGGGGCCGGCCGGGGAGGCGCGGCCCTTATTGAATTGCTGCAGAAAGATCCGTTGGTGACCATCACGGGCGTGGCCGACGTGCAGCCCGACGCCCCCGGTATGGACCTGGCCCGCCGGTTGAACATTCCCACCACGCCCGATTACCGGACGTTGCTCAAGCAGCCGGTCGACATCATCATCGACGTCACCGGGAACGAGAAAATCCGCGCGTCGCTGGAAACGTTGCGCGCGCGGGGGATTGAGCTGATCGGCGGCCTGAGCGCCCGGCTGATGTGGCAGTTGATCGAGGAGCGGATCAAAACCAAGGCGCTGGAAGAAGAGGTGCGCGCCCGGTACGCCTTCGATCAGATCGTGGCGCAGGACCGGGAGATGCAACTGCTGTTGAAGCAGCTCCCCGAGATCGCGCGCACGAAGGCGACGGTGCTGATTCAGGGCGAAACCGGCACGGGCAAGGAGCTGGTGGCGCACGCGATTCACCATCTGAGTCCCCGCGCCGACAAGCCGTTCATCAAGGTGAGTTGCCCGGCGCTGGCGGAGGGCGTGCTGGAGAGCGAGCTGTTCGGTCACGTCAAGGGCGCCTTTACCGGCGCCGTCATGCACAAGATCGGCCGGTTTGAGCTGGCGAACGGCGGCACCATTTTTCTCGATGAGATCGGCGAGATCAGCGCCGCCACGCAGGTGAAGCTGCTGCGGGTCCTGCAGGAGGAGGAGTTTGAGCGGGTGGGGGAGAGCCACGGACGGAAAATCGACGTGCGGGTCATCGTGGCCACCAACCGGAACCTGAAGCAGGCCGTCGAGCAGGGGCTGTTCCGCCAGGATCTTTACTACCGGCTCAGCGTGGTGCCGGTGACGCTGCCCCCGCTCCGCCAGCGGCGGGGCGACATTGCGCCGCTGGCGCACCATCTGCTCCGGAAATTCGCGCAGGAATCGGGCAAGCACATCCACGCGATTTCTCCCGAAGCGCTGGGGCTGCTCTGTCAGTATGATTATCCGGGCAATATTCGAGAACTGGAGAACATCATGGAGTTGGCCGTAGTGCGCTGCCAGGGCGACACCATTCTGCCCGCCGATCTCTCCGGCGATGTTCGTCATAAAAGCCTGGTCGGTCAGGCGACGGCCGGCATCAATCCGCGATCGGATCTGGAAAAAGAGCTGATCCTCGCCGTGCTCAACCAAACCGGATGGCGCTATTCCGAGGCGGCTCATCGCCTGAACATGAGACGCACGACCCTGTGGCGCCGGATTCGCCGGTACCGTATCAAGTTCTCAGAAGAATAGGCCGTTTCACGCCACAATATGTT
>JBFMAJ010000013.1:0-17768 GCA_040755775.1 Nitrospirota bacterium | reverse complement strand
GAGCGGCCCTGCCGCGAGGGACTACGATGTTGGATTCAACATCATGGCCCCTCGACACCGCCTCGGGGTGAATGGGCCTAGATAGAATCGAACTATCGACCTCACCCTTATCAGGGGTGCGCTCTAGCCAACTGAGCTATAGGCCCCGATGAGCGTCATGAGTCCGGCCTCTCAGTCCTGATCCGGCCACAAGAAAACTGACGTGCTCCGACGCCAGATCTGTTGTGTCGTTCAATAGGTGAAGAGCGGATGGCGGGTTATCGACCTGTCGAACTACGCGGATACACCGAAGTGCACCCGCAAGTTCTCCTTAGAAAGGAGGTGATCCAGCCGCAGGTTCCCCTACGGCTACCTTGTTACGACTTCACCCCAATCACCAACCATACCGTGGGCGGCTGCCTCCCTTGCGGGTTAGCGCACCGACTTCAGGTACAGCGGGCTTTCGTGGTGTGACGGGCGGTGTGTACAAGGCCCGGGAACGTATTCACCGCGCCGTTCTGATACGCGATTACTAGCGATTCCGCCTTCATGGGGTCGGGTTGCAGACCCCAATCCGAACTGAGAGACGGTTTTAGAGATTAGCTCCACCTTACGGTGTGGCAACTCGTTGTCCGTCCCATTGTAGCACGTGTGTCGCCCTGGGCATAAAGGCCATGATGACTTGACGTCGTCCTCGCCTTCCTCCCGTTTGTCACGGGCAGTTCCCTCAGAGTGCCCGGCTTGACCCGCTGGCAGACAGAGGGTGAGGGTTGCGCTCGTTGCGGGACTTAACCCAACACCTCACGGCACGAGCTGACGACAGCCATGCAGCACCTGTGACGGCCTCCCCTTGCGGGGCTCGCTCCCCTTTCGGTTCGCTACTACCGTCATGTCAAACCCAGGTAAGGTTCTTCGCGTTGCGTCGAATTGAACCACATGCTCCACCGCTTGTGCGGGCCCCCGTCAATTCCTTTGAGTTTCAACCTTGCGGCCGTACTCCCCAGGCGGGGCACTTAATCCGTTAGGTGCGGCACGGAAGGGGTCGATGCCTCCCACACTGAGTGCCCATCGTTTAGGGCGTGGACTACCAGGGTATCTAATCCTGTTTGCTCCCCACGCTTTCGCTCTTCAGCGTCAGGAATAGGCCAGAGAGCCGCCTTCGCCACTGGTGTTCCTCCCGATCTCTACGCATTTCACCGCTACACCGGGAATTCCACTCTCCTCTCCTATCCTCGAGCCGAGCAGTTTCGAGCGCCATTCCTCCGTTAAGCAGAGGGATTTCACACCCGACTTGCTCAGCCGCCTACGTGCGCTTTACGCCCAGTAAATCCGAACAACGCTCGCCACCTCTGTCTTACCGCGGCTGCTGGCACAGAGTTAGCCGTGGCTTCTTCTGGAGGTACCGTCAGTCCCGGCGGTATTCGCGCCGGGAGATTCTTTCCTCCCGAAAGAGGTTTACAACCCGAAGGCCTTCATCCCTCACGCGGCGTCGCTGCATCAGGCTTTCGCCCATTGTGCAAGATTCCTCACTGCTGCCTCCCGTAGGAGTCTGGGCCGTGTCTCAGTCCCAGTGTGGCTGGTCGTCCTCTCAGACCAGCTACCCGTCATCGCCTTGGTGGGCCGTTACCCCGCCAACTAGCTGATGGGACATGGGCTCATCGAAGAGCAATAGCTTGTAAACAGAGGCCACTTTTGACCCCATCCCCGTCGGGACGTGGTCTTATGCGGTGTTAGCCCCCCTTTCGGAGGGTTATCCCCCACTCTTCGGCAGATTACCCATGCGTTACTCACCCGTTCGCCACTGTACCGCCCCCCTTGCGAGGGGTTTCTCGTTCGACTTGCATGTGTTAGGCGCGCCGCCAGCGTTCGTTCTGAGCCAGGATCAAACTCTCCATGTAAACTCATGGAAGAGTCGAAACCTGTATTACATTGGCCGACTCTTACAACTCAATTTTGACAGAACCCGCCAATCCGCTCATTCACGCTATTGAATTGTCAAAGAACGTCCAGCAACAACTGATTTAGAAATGAATAAAAACCAAGAAATTAATGAACGGCTCTCGGATAGGCCGACGGAATTCCGGGTTTTCCTGGCGCCTGATTACAGCCGTTACATTCAAAGATCCCGCTGAACGCTGCACTATATCGCACGGCCCCCGAGAATGTCAAGCCTGAATTCCTGACTTCCGGCGGCCGCACGGTCTTCTGTTCAAAAACATTGTACCACAATCGACACTTGACATGGCCGTCCAGCGCTATGCAATATGTCGGTCACAACCACCGGAGAACTCCATCACAGGGCCAGAGGACGCGAACGACAACGTGAGCTTCGACGGCGCCAGGCGCGCCAATTGGCGCGGCGCCGGGCCGCGCGCCGCGCCAGCATGGCGCAAAAGAAAAAGACGGGTTAGCGCCCGGCCGGCGCGCGCAGTTCCGTCGCCAAGAGCACGGCCTCGGCCACCTGCCGCATGCTTTTTCGGCTGTTCATGCTTTGCTGTTGCAGAAATTGAAACGCGAGCTCTTCGCTGAGCCCCCGCTGTTTCATGAGCACGCCCTTGGCCCGCTCGATGATCTTCCGGGTTTCCAGCGCTTCCTGCATCGCCAATGAGCGTTCCATGAGCCGGGTATGTTCGATGGCGACGGCCGCCTGATTCGCCACCGCCGAGAGCACCTGGATTTCCTCATCGGTAAAATGGTGAGGGTTCGATGTATAGCTGTTGATCACCCCGATGACCCGGTCCTTGATCATCATCGGCACGCAGAGCAACGAGCACAACCCTTCCTGCCTCGCCAAATCGGGGAGCATGTAACCCGGCTCACGGGTAACGTCTAGGACGGCCAACGGCCGGCGTTCTTTGACCGCGCGCCCGCTGATGCTCTCTCCGATGCGGAGCGGCGGTTTATTTCGATAGGCGTCGCTCAAACTTTGGGTCGCCTTGATCACCAATTCCTGGCGCTCCTCATCCACCAGCATGATGGCGCAAATCGTCGAACCCATGACCTGCGCGGTCATGGTGACGATCAAATGGAGAATTTCCTCCAAGTATCGGTTGGAGGCGATGGTCTGGCTCACGCGCGACAGCATCTCCACCTGCTTGGCCTTTTCCCGCATAGAAGCGTACAACCGGGCATTCTCGATCGCGGCGCCCGCCTGTCGGGCAATGGTTTCAATCAATGCGATTTCGCCCGGAGAATGGTGGCGCGGGCGTTTATGCTGAACGTTGATGACGCCGATCACCCGCCCCTGATGAATGATGGGCATCGAGAGGAACGCCTGATACCGGTCCTCCGGAAGATTATGGAAAAATTTGAACCGGGGGTCGTCGCTGGCATGGCGCGCGATTTTCACCGGTGTGCGCTCCTTGGCGACCCATCCGGTGATGCCCTCCCCCATTTCCAGCGTGATCCGGCCGATGAGCCGGGGATGGGGGTGCTTGGACGCGCGAAGCACCAGTTCATGCCGGCCGCTGTCGAGCAAATAGAGCAGACAGGCGTCGGCTCCGGTGACGTCGACCGCCATTTCAACCAGATGGCGCAGAATGGTTTCTAAATCGAGGGTGCTGCTGACCGTTTCGCTCAACCGGTGAAGGAGGGCGATTTCTTCAGTTTTCTGGTGGATCTGTCGTCTGAGATTCGCGCGCCCGCTGGATGAAGTAGTCATAAGGACCGGTGCCGCAAGCAGGCGAGAATACCATAGACGGAAAAAGAATATCCAGCATGCCGGTTTGACACTCATCGGCCGCCGTGGTATCACAGCGCATGCCGTCGTTCCGGCGTCTGCGGCGCCATTGGGGAATTGCGGCGGTGCTATTCGTCACCGCAGGCCTCTACATCCACGTCTTTGACCATGAATTGGTGTGGGATGAGCAGACCCTGACGGCGCAGCGGGTGGTCACCCAACCGTCCTGGAAACACTACGGGCAAAGCTTCCAGCAGACTCATCGGCCGGTCGCGTTGCTGTCGACGGCGCTGGATGACGCGATCTGGCGCGGATGGCCGCCCGGATTTGCCGTCGATTCTCTGGTGTATCATCTGATCGTCGTCGGATTGGTCTATCGCCTGTGCCGCCGCTGGCTGGAAGAATTCCCCAGCCTGACCGCCGCGATGGTCGTGGCCCTGCATCCGACCGGGGCCGAGACCGTCCATTATTTGTTGGGCCGGCCCGATTTGCTCTCCGTCCTGTGGATGCTGGCCGCCCTGCTGGCCTGGACCGGCGGGCGTTCATGGCTCGGCCTTGCCATTTTCTATGGCGCCTTCGTGCTCGCCCTTGGCGCAAAAGAGACCGGCGTCTTGCTGCCGTTCCTTGCTCTGTTGCTCATCGGATCTGGCGAAGACGCGACGAAACAGCGGGCTTCCCTGCTCCGCTGGCTGATTGCCGTCGTTCCGGCGGCCATCGCCATTGGCCTCTATCTATTAACCAGCGGCAGCCCCTGGATCAGGGGACTCGGCGAATTGTTCCGACTCAATTGGAGCGTCAACGGAGTGGCCTTCATGACGGCCGTCACCATTCAGGCGCTGAAATCGATCTTCCTGCCCGTCGATCTTTGCCCCTGGTACGAGGGGCTTATTTTTCCGCCAACCCTCGCCGCGACGGCGGCGTTGTTGTATCTGATGTTCATCGGCGCCGGAATCAGCGCGATCTGGATGGCCAGGAAGCGGACGCCGCTCTCGGCGTTGGGCGGAGCGTGGCTCATCGGCATTCTCCTCATGATCGCGCTCCGCGCCAACACCGTGCCCGCTCCGGTGAACCCGTTATCAGTGCGTTGGCTCTATCCTGGAATCGTGGGCCTGGCCTTCATCATTGGAGGGCTGCTTCAGGAGGCCGCCTTCCGTTGGCCGCTTTCCAGCCGGATCATAGCATTCATCGGGCTCGCCGCGCTCATTCCGCTCAACTGGCAGGCCCAGCGGGCATGGGCCGATGAGCCGACCCTGTTTCAACGGGCCTCGCAATGCAACCCCGGCTCCGCCTCCATAAGCTTGCAGCATGTCAGAGCGTTGGAACAGAGCGGCGAGCCGCTCGAAGCCGGTCGAGTATTACAACGGGTGATTCAGGCGCACCCGGAACATCCCCTGGTCATCTCACGTCAAATGCAGGATGCAGTCACAGCCGGCGACGTCGTGCGAGCCATTCTTTACGCGGAACGGTTGGCTCAGCACGCTCCATCGTTCCTTGCCTATCGCACGTTGGGCGATCTGTATGCCTTGAACGGAGACTCGCAAAAAGCCATTCCGGCTTACCAGCGGGCCCTGGCGCTCAATCCTCGCGACATGCCAGCTATTGCCGGCCTCGGCAGCCTTTGGGAACACCAGGCGCAATGGGAGCAGGCTATCGAGACTTACCGGCAAGGCTTGCGTCACCACCCGGCGGCCGCGAATCTTTGGTTTCGGGCCGGGCGGGCTCATGAGCAGGCCGGCCAGCTGCAACAGGCGGAAGAGGCTTACCAACGGGTCATCCAGTATGATCGGTACTGCCCGGACAGCTACTTGGCCGTCGAGCGCGTCTGGGCTAAAATGGGCCAGGCCCACGCAACCGGACGCATGCTGGAGCGCTACTCGGAAATCACCGGCCTGCGGGCCGCACCCAGAAGCCTGCCGGATCCGCGCGATGTGCCGTGCGGTGCTGAGTCAAAAATCATGTATGCGCGGCCCGTTCCCGGGCAAACGCCGCCAGTATTTGCCGAACCCGGGCCGCTTCAACCGGCTCAACCCTGACACGGCCCAGCCGTTCGGGAAGCACAAAGTGCCACTGTCCGCCTTTAACTTTTTTGTCCAACGCCATGGCTGCCAGGAGCCGCTGCTGGTCAAGTCTTGCCGGTAGCACGGCGGGCAGACCGATTCGCTCCAGCAATTTCCGCTGGCGGCTCACCAACGCGTCATCGCACAGGCCCAGCCCGGCCGACAATTGGGCGGCAAATTGCATGCCGATCGCTACTGCTTCGCCGTGATGAAAACGGCGAAAACCGGTCGTCGCTTCAATCGCATGGCCCAGCGTATGGCCGTAATTTAAAACCCGGCGCAATCCCGCTTCCCGCTCATCCTTCACGACAACATCGGCTTTAATTCGGGCCGATTGAAACACGATCTGCTCCAGCGGCCCCGACCGAGCGTCGAGCAGTTCCCCGCAGTGCTCCTCCAGATAGGCGAAGAGCCCTGCATCGGCAATAACGCCGTACTTAACCACCTCGGCAAGGCCGCCGACCAGTTGGCGCTTCGGCAAACTGCGAAGAACCGCCACGTCGCTGAAAACGAGGGCTGGCTGATAAAACGTTCCAATCAGATTCTTCCCGCGGGGATGATTGACCGCGGTTTTACCCCCGATGCTGGCGTCCACCTGGGCCACCAAAGTGGTGGGCAGTTGAATATAGGGAACGCCGCGCAGATAGGTGGACGCCACAAAACCGGTCAGATCCCCGATGACACCGCCCCCGAGGGCCACCAGGGTTGCGCCGCGCTCATATTTTCCTCTGATTAGACGATCGTAGAGCGCGGAGGCCCAACGAAGAGATTTGGCGCGCTCACCATCGGGAACCACCATCATCGCAGCATGCAAACCGACTCTCTTCAGAGACCGCTGAATCGATCCTCCAAAGCGCCGAAAAATTGGCGGGCTCGAGACGATCACAACCTGCGTGCTCGCGCACAATGGTTTGACGGCCTGGCCGATCTCGGACAAACAATTCATCCCGATGGCAATCGAATAACGTTCCTGCAGGGGAACTTCGACGATCTGCATACCGGGGTATTATAGTGACAAACGAAGGAAGAGCACAATAGGCGAGATCACTCAGTTGCCGAACACCCCTCGCTCCACTGCGGACGGATCCCGCTCGGAGTGCTAAGGAGAACAATCAACAGTAAACGATCCTACCCACGCTTGTTGGTCTGTAGAAATCACCGCTGATATATTACCTTCACCCTCGAAATCTGTCGTCCCCGGGCAGGCGGACGTCGTCACCGTTGGGAATACATGAACCACGCCTTCATCATTTGTCGCTGTGCTATAGACAAACCCATTGCCCGCCGGAACAGTCCCCCCAGGATCCAAGAACATTGTCGTAAAACCATTTGCACCGTCTGCGTACAGGGTCATCTTCACATTGGGCACGGGCGTCGGATCATCCGCGGCTCTTTGCACCTTAAACAGCACGCCGCCGGCAACACCAAATGAACCAGGACCGATGAGCGCAACATCAAGATCTCCCGTGACAACGACGATGATCGCCTCGAATCCCGCGTCGTCGCCGCAGCCGGCCAGCCCGAACCCGTAGAGCAGCGTCGTCAGAGCCACCGCCAAGAATCTTTTCATCGTTCCTCCCGTCGCACGCGTCGGTCACCCCCGATCCGATGCAGAATCATTGATGTCGCCTCGCTGACGCTTCTTCCGGTCGTTTCCACGGTGAAATCCGCCTCCGCATATAAAGACTCCCGCTCCGTCAACAACCGCTGCAGGTTCGCTCTCGGATCCTTGACCGTCAGCAACGGCCGGGCCCCTTTCCGTCCGGCCGTCCGAAACAGCATTTCCTCGATATCGGCTTTCAGCCAAATCAGCAGGCCGTGTTGCTTCAAGAGCTCCCGATTCTCCTTTCGCAGCACCGCCCCTCCCCCCGTGGCAATCACGGATGGCGGCCGGGTCACCACCTCCCGAATGGCACCGGATTCTAGCTCGCGAAACGCCGGCTCTCCTTTGGCCTCGAACAGTTGGGCGATTGAGCATCCTTCCTGCGCTTCGATCAGTCGATCCGTGTCAATAAACGGCCGGCCCAAACGCCTGGCCAGCGACCGTCCGATCGCCGTTTTACCCGTTCCCATCATCCCCACCAGCACAATGTGCCTGCCTTCAATGGACAAGTCACCACAAAATGTAGAGGAGTTTTGACCTATTGTCAACAAAATGTTGCGTTACAGTTCCCTGACGGTTTGCATGTAACTGTGATAATTCCGCTGCATCTCCGCCAGGCTGTCGCCGCCGAATTTCTCCACCATGGCGGCGGCCATTTCGAAGGCGACAACGGCCTCTCCCACGACGCCGGCGGCCGGCACGGTACAGATATCCGATCGTTCCACAGCGGCCTTGAATGATTCTTTGCTCTTCATGTCCACGCTTTGCAACGGCGAATAGAGCGTTGCGATCGGCTTCATCGCCGCGCGCAGGACAATGTCTTGTCCATTGGTGATGCCGCCTTCCAACCCGCCGGCGTTGTTGGTTTTGCGGTAGAATTTTCCCTGCGTTTTTCCACCTTTCGATTCTGCTTCATCCCCGTAGAAGATTTCATCGTGCACTTGCGATCCCAGCCGCCGGGCCGCCTCAAAGCCCAACCCGACTTCAACACCCTTCATTGCCTGGATGCTCATCAACGCGAACGCCAGCCGCGCGTTCAAGCGCCGGTCCCACTGCGCGTAGCTGCCCAAGCCGACCGGCGGATTGGTCACCACCACCTCAAACACTCCGCCGAGCGTGTCACCCTTTTCTTTGGCTTCCGTGATCCGCTCGATCATCTTTGCTTCCGCAACTTTGTCCGCGCATCTCACCTCTGAGGCTTCGGCCGATTCGAACAATTGCTCCGGATTCAATGCGCCGCGTTCTGCGGCAACGCCGCCGATTTCCATCGTATAGCTGACCACCTTTATCCCGAACGGGGCCAGCAGTTGCTTGGCCACGGCTCCGACGCCGACCCGGATGGCCGTCTCCCGCGCGCTCGCCTTCTCGAGCACGTTGCGGATATCGGTGTGGGCGTATTTGACCGCACCGGCAAAGTCGGCATGGCCGGGCCTCGGCTTGGTGACGACGCGCTCGGTGGAAGGCTCTCCGCCGGAGGCGGACGATGCAACGGCCATAATGTCTTTCCAGTTGTCCCAATCCTTGTTTTTCAGCAGGAGGCCGATCGGACTGCCCATGGTCAGCCCCTTGCGCACGCCGGAGACGATCTCGATCCGGTCCTGCTCGATCTTCATCCGGCCGCCCCGGCCGTATCCACGCTGACGGCGGGCCATATCCTTATTGATCGCGTCTTCCGCCACCGGGACACCCGCCGGCATGCCCTCCAGGATGGCCAGGAGCATGGGGCCATGCGATTCACCCGATGTCAAATATCGCAGCATGGGAAACCTACGTCACCACGTCACGTTAAGATTTTCGGCGTCAGAAAGACGAGCAGCTCGGTCGTCGCGTCTGATTTTGACGTTTGCTTGAAGAGCCACCCGATGATGGGAATCTTATAGAGGAACGGCACACCCGAGACGGTATCGGCCTTGGTGGATACATAAATGCCGCCCAGCACGGCGGTCTCACCGTCCTTGATGAGGATGTTGGTCTTGGCTTCTTTCTTCTTGATCGGGGGCCCGGCGGGAGTCGGATTGGCGAAATCCGGCTCGTTGTTCGCCACCCGCAGTTTCATCAGCACGCTGCCATCCGGCGTCACGTGCGGCGTCACCTCCAGAACAAGGTTGGCGTCAATAAACGTGGTTTGCGTCCCCTGCTGCGACGTCGTCTGGAACGGAATCGAGGTCCCTTGCTCGATCTTGGCATCCTGATTGTCGAGCACCAGAACCTTGGGCGATGAAATCGTTTTGCTCAACCCCTGTTTTTCGCCGGCCGAAAGGCGAAGGTCTAAGATGATTGGATTGCTCGTGAGCCGACCAAACGTGAAGCCCAAATTGCCGACAGAACCTGCCTGTCCGGAGGCCGGCAAATTGACGAGGAAGCCGGGCGTCGGGGTGCTGCCGGCGCCTGTTCCCCCCGTACTCACCCCGCCCGATGGACCGGTGATGCCCCCAAATTGATAGGGCCCGCTCGTCGTCCGGAACTGTCCGCCCCATTGCACGCCGAGATCTCTGGCGAAATTTGAGTCCGCCGTGACAATGCGGGCCTCGATCAGGACCTGTGGCGTTTTTGTGTCAAGCACTTTGAGCAGCGCCGTGACCTCCTCCGTTTTCTTCTCGATGTCCTTCACAATGAGGGCGTTCGTGCGCTCATCGATCGTGATGTCCCCGCGGGAGCTCAGGCTTTTTTCAAGCGTCGTGACGAGATTTTTCGCTTCCGCGTAATTGACGTACATGACGCGCGTCACGATATCTTCGGCCCTCACGGCCGATTCCTTGGCCCGGGCCTCCTCGTCCTGCTGCTTGGAGAGATTGGCCAGCGTATCGATGCGCAAAATATTGCCCTCGCGAACCTGCCCCAACCCGTGCGTCCGGAGAATCAAATCGAGCGCCTGATCCCAAGGGACGTTCAGCAGCTTGACGGTGACCTTCCCTTTGACCGTTTCGGCCACCACAATGTTCAGTCCGCTGACGTCCGCCATGAGCCGAAGAACGTCATCCAAGTCGGCCTCCTGAAAATCGAGCGAAATCCGCCGGCCGGTGAATTTTTTGTCGGTCGCCACCGCGGAAGATTCCTTCGTCGTTTGGCCATTGGCCTCCTCGGGCGTCTCCAATTGGGCGCTGGCGGCCTTCTGCCGTCTCGGCGGTACGGGCAATGCCACTCCCGCATTGGTCGTCTGCTCAGGCGAGGGCTGCGCCTTCGCCCGCGGACTGGAAGCGGCTCCAGGCAGGGGACGGGCGGGCGACAATGCCACCGTCAGCGTATCGCCTTGCTGATCAAGCCGGTAGTCCAGAACCGCAGTGAGATCCAGCACGATGCGCACTTTCTGAGGATCGGTATGCTCGCCGATGCGAATCTGCTTGAGCGGCGGCTCATTGACCGCCACCTTCGAGCGGCCGACTTGTGACGAAGTCCCTGGCAAATCGATGACGAGCCGCGGACCTTCGAGCATCATCGTCGTCGGGCGGAATGCGCCGTCGCCTTGGATCTTGACCTGCAGCGGCGCGGCGTGAGACTCAACGCGCACGGCCTTCACCACCGTCGCATCGCGCGTCGGCTTTGGGCTGGCCGCCGCCGGCGGTTCCGCGGGCGAGGACTCCGCGACCGGGGGCACCAGGACCTCCGGAGCGGATGACGCCGGTTCCTGGCCTGCATCCGGCAAGGGCCCGGCCTCCACGGAATCGCTTTGGGCGGCTTCGGACGGCGCCGCGATCGCGACCAACAATCGCGTCCCATCCGGCCTGAGCTGATAATCGACGAGCTGCGTGAGCGCAATTTCCAGGCGGGCCACGCGGGCATCCGTGACCGCCGGATTGACGCGGGCAACCGCACCATTGTTTACGGCCACCGATTGCTGATCCGGGGCGAACGACACACCGGCCAGATCAATAATCAGCCGGGGAGGATCGGGCAGACGAAAGGCCGTATAGACGAGCGGGCTTTCCCCCTGAACCTCGACCTGCACCTCATTCGGCAGTGTTTGGACATGAAAGCGGATTTGCGACTCGTCTCGCTCCGGCGCCGCATCTCGATTGACCGACTGCACCGCGCATCCAAGCGCCAGCATCATGGTTCCGCCCGCAAGTGCGCAAACCCACCGATTCTTCATCGAGCTTCCTCCTTTGGGAGGTGAAGATCCAACTTCGTGGTCTTATCTTCCCGTTCGCCGAAAAGATTGGTGAAGTGTTCTTCAATAACGATATGATCGGGTTGAATCTGCTTGACGACCCCTTCATGGTTGCCGACCGTCGCGCCCACGCGCACCGTATAGCCCTTGCCATCCGGCGTCTGCAGCATGGCGCTGCTGCCGAATCCGCCCCACACGATGGCCACCAGCCTAAGATCGCCGACCGCATGCTGTTGAAGCGGGTGGAGCAACGCTTCACCGGCTACTTTTTCGCCGGAGACGACAATAGACCGGAACGGGTCGCGGCGATTCCCAGCCCGATACACATATTGAGGCTCTCCACCGGACGTGGAACCTTGTGCGGACGAAGCTTCTGGCGCGGCTGGGACGGGCGCCGGTTCCGTTCGGGGGACAGCCGGCGTGCCGGGCCGCGCCGGTGCCGGCTGTTCATTCGCCGGCGACGAGCGCTCGGCCGATGGCGGCGACTGAACAGACGTTGCAGGCGGCTCCTCACCGCCCCCGCAGCCCGCGAACCACAACCACACGATGCCGCTAAAAAACCATCGGGCCATGACCAGCCTGCATGGGAAAGCGATGCTCATGACGAAGGCGGCGCCGATGGCGGTTGAGCGGATTGAGCTGACGCGAACGCCGTGGCGATGAAGCTCGTTTGAATCACGGTATCGGTTTGAGTCGGTTTGGCCTGTCCCATTTTCAAATTGGTCACATTGACAATCCGCTGCAAACGGCTGATTTGATCGAGAAAACTGGCCACGGCATGGTACCCGCCAGCAATTTCAACATCGACCGGGTGCTCGACATAGAGACCGCTCGGCGCCGGACGCGGGGCGGTCGGACGCCACAACCGAAAATCCAACCCGCTTTTGACGCCTAACTCGGCAATCTGCTTGAGCAGGGCGACCGCTTCGGCTTCAGCCGGCAATTCCCGTTGCAAGGCCGCCAGTTGCTGGTCGGCCGATGCCTTTTCCTGCAGCAGCGCCTCCAGTCGGTTCGCCTTTTCCTGATTCGCCGCCACCTCTATTTTCAGCCCGTCGATCTCCTGCTTCAGCTTGACCAATTCTTCCTGCTTGGGAAGGAAAATAAACCATACAAACGCGGCGACATAGAGGATGAGGATGATGACGAGCACAGCCCACCGTTGGTAGGCCGGGAGATTATTGATGGCGTCTCGAATGGCCATGACCGCTCCCGATCAGGTCGCTTTCACCTTGAATTTCAATTTAAAATTGTAGACCATCAACGATCCTTCCGCGCCCTGCCTCGACTCGATCAACTGCAAATCGGTGATAAACGCCGACGTCTTCAGCTTGTTGTAATAATCAACGATCTCAAAATTCGTGGTGGCCCGCCCTTCCAGATCGAAGGCATTGCCTTGCTGGGTCAACGACGTCAACCAGACGCGGCTGGGCAAATGGCTGCTGAGCTCGTCCATGACCCTGACCGGGCCCTGTTGATTCTTTTTCAATTGCGCAATGATCGCGATTTTCTCTTCGACCAGTTTTTTCCGCTGCTCGACATCCTCGACTTCCTTCACCTTCCTCTTCAACTCTTCCAATTGAACGTGCAGTTGCTGGCGGGTCTCGCGCTGCTCGGCGATGTTGTCATTCAAGGCCAGCCAAAAGAATCCCAGCCCCGCGCTCAGCCCCACCAACACCAGAACCCCCAGCAGAACTTGCGCCTCCAGGGCCTGTTTTCGCTTGACCTTCGCCGCCTTTTGATAGGGCAGCAGATTGATCTTGATCATCGGTCACCCAACCGGCGGATCGCCAGCCCGACGCCGACCGCGGCCTGCAACGCCGATTCCTTGAGCAGCTCCATATTGACGGTCTTTTGATCGATCTCGATCCGCCGGAACGGATTCGCCAGCTCGAGCGGCACCTGGCATCGTTCCTTCAGCGCCTCCGTCAGGCCCTTCACCATGGCGCCGCCGCCGCTCACAATCAGCTTGTCCACCCGGTCGTGGGTGGTGGTGGTTCTGAAGTAATCGAGGGAGCGGCTGACCTCCGTGGCCACCTCGCCGTTGACCGTGGAAATGATCGCGTCGACGGCGCTCGCGTCGGCCTCCCGGTTCTGCTGGCCCCGCTTGGCCGCCTCGGCCGCCGCGTGGCTGATGTTCAATTCCTTCTGGATCATTTCCGTATACCGGTTCCCGCCGATGGAAATGTCCCGGGTGAAGGCGAACGTGCCGGCGGACAGGATATTGAGATTAATCACGCTGGCCCCCACATTGACCAACGCGATGATTTCATTTGCGTTGACGTCGTAATTCACGCCGTACATGTTCTCCAGGGTAAAGGCGTCGACGTCCACCACGACCGGACGAAGGCCAGCCTCCATGATCAGCGCGGTATAGGCCGCCAGCTTGTCCTTTTTGACCGCGACGAGGGCGACGTTCATCTCCGCCTGCGCCTCTTCGCCCGGCGGTCCTTCCAAAATGGCGAAATCCAGGTTGACTTCATTGATGTCGAAGGGAATGTATTGCGCCGCCTCCCACTTGATCATTTCCTCAAGCTCGTCCTCGCTCATGGGCGACAGCTTGACGCGCTTGATGATGACGGAATGGCCGGACACGGACAAGGCCGCCTCCTTGGTTTTGAGCCGGCATTCCGCAGCCAACGCCTTAATGGCGTCGACGATGGGGCCGGCGTCCATGACGGCGCCGTCAACGATGAGCTCGGGCTCGATGGCCCTCACGCCGAACCGCTCAAGCGTATACCCATTCTTGGATTCCCGCACTTGGACCATTTTGATCGCGCTGGAACCGACGTCGATGCCCACCAACGGCTTGGCTTTTCGCTGAAACATGGGTGCCCTTCGCTCAGCGCTTGGCGTTACGCCCGCGCATGATGGCTTTGATCTCCTGAATATTTTTTTCGGTGTACAGACGCCAATTCCGCCAATCTCGCCCGATGGATGAGATCAGGCCGTCCCGTTCCCATCGGAACAGCGTCGCCTTGGAGATGTCGAACCGATGGCAGATCTCCTGCGTCTTGTACCGCGCCTTTCCTTTGGATGACGGTGAGGCGCTTTTGAGCCTGGCAGTCGGCATCGCCATACATTACGCCGGGCGCCCGGCCGGAGTGACCGTGGTCACAATGGTAAATGTGGTGAATATACTCACTATATTCGCTCCGAGAGGTGCGAGGCTAAGTATACCGGATTGCCCTATTCTGTCAAGGGCGGGTGGGAACCGTCAGCCGCGTTCGTTGCGCGCCTTGAGCAGGCGGGCGGCCGTGACGCGGATCGCCGACGGCAGATTGCGGTCGGCGCCGAGCAGCTTGAGGTCGAGATTCTTCAGCCGCGGCAGCATCTTGACCGCCAACGGCACCGGTGTTTTGGGATTGGCGGCCAGCGCGTGAACGACGGTGTAATGCTTCATCCACCCCAGATTGGACGCGATTTCGCGCAGCAAATCGCCGTCGAGCTGCCTCGATTTGGCGAACTGCTCGACCTCCTGAATGGTCAACTTGGGATTGGCCAACGCGGCCAAGGCGACTTGCTTGTTGGAATCCCGGATCAGCAGCCCTCGACCCTCTTTATCCGTGCGCCTGGCAAATTGCATCCGTTCGGCCACGGTCATCCTCTGCACGGCGACAAAGAGGGGCACTTTCTCAACGGCTTCGGCGGGTTCAGGCGCGGGCGGCGCGTCCGGAGGCGGCGCCTGGTCGTCGGGCTGACGCGAGCGGCTCATCGTCGGATGCGCGACGTCACTGGGGCCTGACAATGCCCGTGGACGGCGCAGTGCGGTCCGGCAACGCCGGCGGCTTCACGTCGAGCAAACTCAGCAACTCGGCGCCGACTTCAACGGTCGCCTGAACCTCCATTTGCTGTTCTTGCCAGCGGGACTCGAGTACCGCGGATCGACGCACGTAGGCGTCCACCTGCGGCCGAAGATGGGGCCGGGAGGCGACGACGGCGTCCACGGTCCGTGTTTCGGTCAACGGCAAGGCATAGACCGCTTCGATGAGCTGTTGATACGCCGCTTCCTTGGCGCGCCGCAATTCGGCCAGCCGTTCGGCCATCGACATGGCCGGCATCACCGCGACCCGTTCGCGCGCGGTGATCGCGCTGTTCGCCCAGCCGGGGGCTTCCTTGATGGCGATTCGATCCCCGGCGCATCCAAAGACCGACGCGGCGGCCATCCCAACGCACAAAGCCGATGCGCGGACCAGGACGGCGCGTTGCGGCGGCCGGACGTTGCGGCGTCTCCGATGCATGGCGTCGCTCAGCCTTGGGCCGCGGGAATGTCCCGGTGCAGAACCACGGGCTGAAACCCCTTGCCGCTCAGATGGCGGGCCACCTCGCGGGCGATCACCACCGACCGATGCCGCCCGCCGGTGCATCCGATGCCGATCGTGAGGTACGCCCTCCCCTCCTGTTCGTATTGCGGCAGCACGAAATCCAAAAACGCGCAGAGCCGGTTCAGGAACGACGTCGTTTGCTCGTGGCCGAGCAGGTAGGCGGTCACGGGCTCCGACTCGCCGGTCAACTCTTTCAACTCAGGCTGAAAATTTGGATTCGGCAGGCACCGGGTGTCGAAGACCAGATCGACCTCGCTGGGCAACCCGTGCTTGTACCCAAACGACATCAACGTCACCTGCAACCGCTTCGTCGCGCGCGCCGACCGGTATTTGCCGGCGATGACCGCTTTCAACTGGTGCACGGTCAGGCGCGACGTGTCGACCACCCAATTCGCCTCGGCCCGCAATTTCGACAAGCGCTGGCGCTCCAGCTCGATGCCTTCGCGCACCGGACGGCCCACGGCCAGCGGATGCGGCCGGCGTGACTCCGAAAAGCGCCGGAGCAGGATCTCTTCCGCCGCGTCCAAAAACAGCACGGCCACGTCGTGCCCGTGTTGAACCAACTGGCGGTGGCAATCGAAAAAGTCTTCGAGAAAGACGCCTTCCCGGATATCGATGCCCAAGGCCACCCGGGTGAACTGCTGGTGCGATTCGGCGCACAAGGCGACGAAGGTCGGGATCAACGGCGGGGGAAGATTATCGATGCAAAAGAAGCCCAGATCCTCGAAGCACCGGAGCGCCACGCTTTTGCCGGATCCGGAGAGACCGCTGACGACGACGATTTGCAGCGGGGACATTAGACCAGGGGGGAGTTGCTCGCCCTACGCAATGTCGTCATGACTCGCATGTCAAATCGATGCTCGGCTGCTACGGGGCAACGCGCTTCCGCTTGCCGGCCGATGGGATGCGCAACACCGCCCGGTACTTGGCGATGGTGCGGCGCGCAATGTCGATCTGCTGCGCCCGCAAGCGCGAGGTGATCTCTTCGTCCCGGAGCGGACGGGCGGGGTCTTCCTCTTCGATCATCTTCCGGATCATGTCCCGGACGAGCAGGCGCGAGAGCGCCTCTTTCCCGTCGGTGCTGGCGATGCCGCCGTTGAAGAAAAACTTCAGCTCGAGCAGCCCCTGCGGCGTCTGCGCGTATTTGTTGGCCGTCACGCGGCTGATGGTGGACTCGTGCAGGCTGATGTCTTCGGCCACCTGCCGCAGCACCAGCGGCTTGAGCGCCGGCAGACCCCGGTCGAAAAAGTCGCGCTGAAACTTGACGATGCTCTCGGTGACTCGGCAAATCGTGCGATTCCGCTGCTCGATGCTGCGGATGAACCAGAGCGCCGCCCGGTACCGCTCTTCCAGGTAGGCGCGGGTCGGCTTGGCCAAATCGCCCTGGCGCCGCAGCAGTCGGCGGTAATAATCGTTCACCCGGAGTCTCGGCAGGCCCTCGTCATTGAGGGCGACGCGGTACTGGTCGTCGCCTTCGACCTTGGTGATGAACACATCGGGGATGATGAGCTGGTTGACGGTCGCGGCAAACGGCCGGCCGGGCTTCGGCTCCAGTCGCTCGATCACCTGCGCGGACCGGGCGATTTCCTCCTCGGAGCAGTTGAGGCGCTTGGCGAGCGCCGCGGTGTTCCGGGCTTCGAGCTCCTCCAGGTGATGGAGGACCAGCGCTTCGACGAGGCTGTCGCGCAGCCCCAGGGCGTCCAGTTGGAGCAGCAGGCATTCTTGCAGGGTCCTCGCGGCCACCCCCGTCGGATCGAAGGCCTGAATGTGGCCCAGCACCCGCTCCACCCACTCCGGCGTCGCGCCGCACTCGGCGGCAATTTCCTCGATGGTCGCCCGAAGATACCCGTCATCATCGACGTTCCCGATGATCTGGGCGCCGATGGTTTTGGCGTCCTCGTCCATGCCGCTGACGCTGAGCTGCCACTGCAAATGATCGTGCAGCGTCGCGGAGCGTGTGATCGTCTGCTCGTAGGACGGGCGCTCGTCGCCGGCGGCATCGGCCGGCTCCGACTCCCGC